>JAJFHW010000317.1 GCA_021775385.1 Hyphomicrobiales bacterium
GGAGCCATCTGGCAAAACACAGCAAATGAAGTTGTGGCGTTAGCAGCCTTTAAAGAAGGTAAATATGATAGTGCAAAAACTAGGTTTTCAGATATTTTAACGAATAAATCTACTCCAAGTGCCTTAAAACGTCGTGCGCAAGTGATGATGGATGTCATCGCAACACGCCAAGCTCAAAAATAACCGCCTCAAAAATAATTGAAAGTTCAAGCGGTTCAAGTTTAAGTGCATTGAACGAATGAACGAAAGGCAGCTATTTTCAAAAGGAAGCTGAGCTGTTAACGTTTAAATGTCTGAAAAATGAAGGTTTATTGGGGATTATCAGGTGAGCGAACGTCTAAAAAACATAGACGTTCTTAAATCATGGTAAAATAAAAACCTAATTTGATATTTGTTTTGTTGCGTGAACTTCTTATGGGATGAACTTTCTTAGCTTGCCCTCAAAAATTGAGGTAAGCGGAAAAAATTGGGACTTCTTCTGAATGGCGATAAGCATAAATTTACGAAATTTAGCAGCAAACAAAATAGGTTTTGCCAAAATGGGGTTGAGAGAGCACAAAGCACTATCAATTAAACTTTGTGTTGCAACTCTTGGGCTCTCGCTTATGAGCGGTTGCAGCACCATGGAAGATGTGACAGGGCTTGAATCACCTGAACTCCCTGAGCTTTCATTACCTAAGTTTTCAAATCCATTTAAAAAACCAGAGCCTAAATTACCCGGTGAACGCATCCCTGTGATGAGTGCAAAACGGGGCGGAGCACCTGAACTTGACGTTGGCGCAGCCACTGTCATTACAGCTCTGCCGGTTATCACAGCGAATAGTGAATGGACACAGCCTGGTGGTTTGGCAAGCAACGCTCCAGGCCATTTAGCTTTCTCTAATGCGGCCGCAACAAGTTGGAATGCTGACGCCGGCCGTGGCTCTAATAAAAAAAGTCGCATCGTAGCAAGTCCTATTGTCTATGGTGGCCGTGTTTTCACGTTGGATGCCCGTGGTAAAGTTAGCGCATTCTCTCAATCAAGTGGGTCTCTCATTTGGCGTGTGAAAATGACCCCAGGTCAAGAACGCGACTATGAAGGTTACGGTGGTGGCCTGGCCATTGATGGTGGTCGGCTTTATGTTGCCACTGGCTTTGGTAAAGTACATGCTCTTAACCCAAGCACCGGCAAAGAAATCTGGGTACAGCCGATTGGCGAACCTGTCAGAGCTTCACCGACAGCTACAAATGGCAAAGTATTTACAACAACAGCATTAGGTAGCTTCATTTGCCTCAACGCTGAGGACGGCTCTGTACTGTGGCGCTATCAAGGTTTACCTGAGTCAGCGTCTCTATTAACAAATGCCTCTCCAGCTGTTTCTGGAAACATAGTCGTCGCCCCATATTCATCAGGTGAAGTTGTTGCCTTTGATGTTGAAACAGGCACACCTGTTTGGACAGAAACTTTATCTCGCGCACAAAGAGGTAACTCTCTTTCAGCATTGCGCAATGCATCGCGTCCGGTCATTTCCAACAATATTGTTTACGCTGTTGGTCATGGCGGCAGAATGACAGCGTCTGCATTAAGAACGGGCGAACGTTTATGGTCGCATAATATCCAAGGTGTTCAAGCTCCCTGGGTAGCAGGTAGTACCGTTTATGTCGTTGATATCGGCGGTGAGTTGATGGCGTTAACTGCCAAAGGCGGAAAACTACTATGGCGTGCTAAATTGCCTGGTGGTGGTCGTTGGAGTGGACCTGTATTAGCAGGTGGACAATTATGGTTGGTCTCAACTAAAGGTATGTTAGTGGGTGTCAATGCAAAGTTGGGCTCTGTTGCAGTTAAGAAAAACTTGGGAAACAAAATGACAATTGCACCGGTTGTAGCTGGTGGTCGTATGTTCCTTTTAACAGATAAAGCAAAATTATTAGCTCTAAGATAAAAATTAAAGTACTGCAATTGATTAAATAAGCAGATTTTTTCTAATCTTGGTTTAGCAAAAAAGTTACAGGCTGTTCTTACAGCCTGTTTTGCTTTTTAAAAAACAAAAAATTAAGTAAATTAAGCGCGCCTACGGTCTTTAAAATAACCGTCATTCAAGAAAGAATGAAATTCAAGGTGAAAAAAAGTGTGGCGCTAAATTAGGTTTTGAGAAATTTCATGTCTTTTACAGTTGCAATTATGGGGCGCCCAAATGTGGGTAAATCCACCCTTTTCAATCGGCTAGCAGGCAAAAGACTTGCGCTAGTTGACCCGCGCCCCGGCATGACCAGAGACAGGCGCGAAGCCGAGATCGAATTTGGTGATATTAAAGCCAAATTAGTCGATACAGCCGGATTGGAAGAAGGCGAAGACACAAGCATTGAGGGGCGTATGCGCCGCCAAACTCAAGCAGCGATTGTCGACGCTGATATTATTCTTTTTCTGATCGATGCACGCGCTGGGCTCACCCCAGCAGATGAAGTCTTCGCAGAGTTAGCACGTCAAACAGGAAAGCCAGTTACCCTTATAGTCAATAAATGTGAAGGTCGTTCAGGTGATGAAGGCTATTATGATAGTTATGCGCTCGGTATTGGAGATCCTATTGCAATTTCAGCTGAACATGGTGAAGGCATCGGTGAGCTCTATAGTGTTTTGGCTGAAGGTTATGAAATATGGAAAGCAAGTCAGGCTAACTTTCTAGAAGAAGAGAGCACACGTGCCTTAAAGGTTGCCATTGTCGGCAGACCAAACGCTGGCAAATCAACCATGGTCAATTTGCTTCTAGGTGAAGACCGGATGATAACTGGCCCTGAAGCTGGTTTGACAAGAGATTCTATATCGATCGATTTCAATTGGGGCGACCGAAAGGTCCGTTTGTTTGACACAGCTGGCCTTCGAAAAAAAGCAAGAATTAAAGAACGGCCAGAAAAAATCTCAGTCTCAGATGCTGTCCGCGCAATTAAATTTGCTGAAGTTGTTATCTTATTGCTGGACGCTGATTGCCCACTTGAAAAACAAGACCTGACCATTTGTGACCTTGTCGCAGAAGAAGGTAGAGCATTGATAATTGCAGTGAATAAAATTGACTTGCAAAAAGACAACTCAAAATTCTTATCCGGCATCAGAGAACGTGTTGAACGCCTTCTACCGCAAATTAAAGGCGTGCCAGTCATACCTGTATCGGCTCTGCATAATCACGGCGTCGAAAAAATGATGGATGCCGTATTTGAAGTTGAGGAAACCTGGAACAAACGCATTGGCACTTCAGCTCTCAATCATTTTTTACGAGATGCAATTGATAGACACACACCACCCGCTGTAAGTGGTCGCCGTTTGAGAATGCGTTATATGACACAAGTAAATGCACGTCCACCAACCTTCATTTGTTTTTGTTCTCGTCCAGAAGTGTTGCCTACGTCTTATGTGAGATATCTGGTAAATAGTTTGCGCGAGTCGTTTGATATTTGGGGTGTTCCTGTGCGCATGCATATGCGCAAGGGGAAAAACCCTTATGATAATAAAGATGAATAACTGATCGATAGGGGAAAGAGGCACAGATGGAGTTGTTATTTTATCATCTTGAACAAGCAACCCTTGAGCGTGTCCTACCTGATCTTTTGTCAAAGAGCTTAGAGCGGGGATGGCGAGCCGTCGTCGAGACAAATGAGAGCAAACAAATAGAGGCTCTCGATACAATGCTCTGGACTTACAGTGCAGATAGCTTCCTACCACATAGTACGACAAATGAAACTTTGTCCGAAGAGGCGCTTAAAAACCAACCAATTTTAATCACTGACAAAGCTGAAAATTTAAACAATGCAAATATTCGGTTTTTCATTGATAGTGGTGAAGTCACCGCTCATCAAGGCTATGAACGCCTGGTCTATATTTTCAATGGAAACAATGAACCCCATTTAAAAAGAGCTCGTGAACAATGGAAAGCTGCAAAAGCGGCTGAGATCGAGGCCACTTATTGGCAACAAAATGCGAATGGGCGTTGGGAAAAAAAGGCTTGATCTGGTAAGTAGTCAAGCCCTTCATAATAACAAGTTAGATCCAATATGAGTGATGATAAACGCAAAGAAGCCCGCCGCCGAGCTGACCGGATGCGCGCAGAGTTCAAAGAAAAACAAAAGCCACTTGATTGGTTTGAAGCTCTATATCAAGAAGCTGACGGTGATCCTGGGCTAATTCCCTGGGGAGGAAGCGCCGAGGTTGGATCTCCTGGGCCGGGATCTCCTGGGCAAGAGGAGGGGCAAAACACCAAAATACAGAACCCATGGGCTCATGGACAAGCTCGTCTTCCACTTATTGAATGGTTAGATAGAGATGAGCAAAAAAAAGAGCTAAGCACAGCTGCAATACAACTAAAAGCCCTCGATGTAGGGTGTGGTTTAGGGCACAATGCAGTAGCGTTATACAAAGCTGGATATCAAGTCACAGCATTTGACATTTCCGAAACTGCGGTGAAGTGGGCCGCACGTAATGCCGCTCAATTGCCCATTGAGTGGACAACACAAAATTTATTAAACTTGCCAGAAGACTGGTCTGAAAAATTTGATTTGGTCAGTGAAACCTTCACCATTCAAGCGCTCTATGGAGCAGAAAGAGAAATGGCAATAAAGTCTCTCACAAAACTCGTGGCCCCAAAAGGTAAATTGCTCATCATTTGCAGAGGTCGACGTGATGATACAATTCCAAAATCCCCGCCATTGCCATTAATGCCCTCTGAATTAGATCAGATAGAAAATTTCGGATTTGTTTCAACATTCAGAAAAGACTATTTCGATAATAAAACACCATCCAATTTGCATTTTGTCGCAGAATTCACCAAGGTTTAACTTTCTTGATTCATGAGAAAAATCAGCAAAGTAAGTTGGCGCTGAGAAAGTTGCAAAGGGTTTCAGAGAAAACAAATGCTTGAAATAATCAATTTAAAAAACGATATTTTTGGACCCGTAACTTTAGAAATTGAGCAGGGACAATCAATTGTTGTTCGTGGCCCATCAGGGTCTGGCAAAACAAGATTTATGCGCGCCATTGCAGATTTAGATGAAGCAACAGGTGATCTATTCCTGGGCGGGCAAGATAGAAAAGGCCTATCCGCTTATGAGTGGCGTAAAAGAGTAAGGTTTGTTTCAGCTGATAGCACATGGTGGTTTGATCATGTTGAGGAACATTTCAGTCAGGATTATGAACTCAAAGAGAATATGGACAAACTGGCCTTAAAACCAGAATTGAAGGACTGGCACGTAAGTAAGCTCTCTACCGGTGAGAGGCAAAGGCTGGCTTTCTTAAGGGCCATTTCAGATGAACCCCAAGTACTCTTATTAGATGAGCCAACAAGTGCTCTTGACGAGAACTCCGCTGGGAAGCTTGAAGAAATGATTGGAGAAGTGAAGGCGAATGGCACAATTGTTTTCTTAGCCAGTCACAACCCGGAACAAGTCAAAAAATTTGGCCCAAAAGAAATTGTATTTACAAAGCCCAAAGAAATTGTATTTACAAAGCATAGTGTTGAAGTCAACAATCTTTAGCTCCTGAGGCGACTTCTCTACAATTGAAAAATTAAGCAAGGGCAAACATAAGTAAGTGCAAACAATGGATTATATCAATTTAACATTTTACGATTTAGCGCTCGCCTCATCGCTCATCTTAATAAATGGCGGGATCTCCATTGCGCTAGGTTTAGGACTAGAGCGAACTCTATTAATCAATGCAGTTCGTATGACGGTGCAATTGATGGCCATTGGTTTTGTCTTGAAGTTTATTTTCATGCAGACCAGCCCAGTCTGGACCATAAGTTTGGCGTTGATCATGGTCGCGCTTGCTGGGAAAGAAATTTTAAGTCGACAAACATACCAGTTAAAAGGAGTGAACGCCTATGGTCTGGGGGCTTCAACATTATTTTGTGTCGGCTTCATTTGCACTTTATTCGCTATTTTTCTGCTTGTGCAACCAGACCCGTGGTATTCACCACGCTATTTCTTACCAATATTAGGTATGATAATTGGTAATACCATGACCGGTATTGGTTTAGGAATGGAAACATTAACAACCTCAGTAAAGAGGGATATAAAACTAATCGAAGATCGCCTTGCTTTAGGTGAGCCAAGGTTTGTGGCCCTGGGCGATCACGTTAAAAAAGCCATGAAGACAGGTATGATGCCGATTATCAACGCGATGGCAGCATCTGGTATCATCTCATTGCCAGGTATGATGACGGGGCAGATTATCTCTGGAGTTGATCCGATTGAAGCAACAAAATATCAATTGATGATTATGTTTTTAATTGCAGGTGGCACTTCACTTGGGACCACAGGTGGAGTTGTTGGAATGGTGTATCTTTTAACAGACGATCGCCACAGATTGAGATTAGAGAGACTTAAAGAGCAAAAGTAACAGGGGTAAGTGTGTTTCTTAGCTTTCGTGAGATTACGGTCTTGCAAGAATGTCTTCTGAAACATAGCCCTTAATAAATAAGTGAACAGATCTTTGAGCAGCTTCTTGGATTAAAATTTCACTTGGTGAATAGTCGATGTCAAACAAAGCCCTCAGATGTGTATCCCCCCGAACTAAGGATAAAAACTGACTTGCAGCTTGGTTGCTATTGCTGATGTCCAATAGATTAGCTTTATTGGCAGCTTCCAAATAATTGGAAAGATAATCGCAAATTTTAGCATGACCTGAATAATAAAACTGTTTTGCAACTTCTTGCGCGCGAGAAGCCATTGAGAGGCACATTCTAAAATTGGCTAATTTATCTTGCTCTAGAGTAATCTTTAAATAATTCTCTCCAATTTGAGAGAGTAATTTTTCTAATTCTTCAATGTTTTCTAGAATAATCGGGTTGTCGCTAATTGTGGCGTGAACAAGTTGTTCCGAGAGGTCTTCAGAAATAGCTATGAACAACTCTCTCTTACCGCCAAAAATGGTATAAATCGCTGTTTTCGAAACACGAGCATTTTTAACAATGTCATCTAGGCGTGTCTCATCATAGCCCTTCAACAGAAATTGCTCTGAAGCTGCTTTCAAAATTCTTTGTCTATTTTCTTCAATATTCTTATTCAGTGTCATATTCCAGTAATTTCTAGTAGCAATATCAATACGACTTAACAATTTCTTAACTAATGATAGATGGCCATAACAACTCAGGCGAAAGAAATCAATAACTTATTTAGTTTTGATCAAGAAAAAGTTGACACTATTTACATTAGTCAACCTATGGGTGTTGAAGCGTTAACCACGACAAGCTGCAACATTAAGTATTTATAAGTAAGAGAGCAAAGCGTAGTTACGTGAGTTTAAATACTAATAAACACTAGTTTTTCCATGCCGATATTTTCATTTATTTCAGTAATCGATAAAATGGAATGAAACAGACGTGTGCCAATCCTCGATATAGCAAAAATATATTTTAATTTTAAAATTTCAACATGGTTAGCAATTTATAAAGACAAAGCTTAACCCTGAATGAACAAACGTTGTGTTTTAAACGGTTTTAAAAAATATTACTTTAATTGTTTCGTTTTAATACAATAAATGAAATTTGTTTGCTGTTTATTATCCAACTATTTTTACTGTATATTTGAATTATCGTGTCAAGTTACTGAATAGCCACAAAGGTAAAACCTTCATCTGAGGTAAGTTATGGGCAGAAGAAGGTATGTTTAGTGCGTACAAAAACAAAGCGAATGCTTAAGTTTTTGTTCTAATTAGGGAAGAGTGATATGGCACGTTTAGATATGCCGATTAATGCTGAAATGGAATGTGCGACTGAAAGCAATTCTGTGGATGCACTATTTGAACTAGGTATTATGTATGCCGCAGGCCGCGAAGTGAGCCCAAATTTGGTTGTTGCTCACAAATGGTTCAATTTGGCAGCATTGCAAGGTAATAGAGCAGCTTTAAAATATCGCAAAGAAATAGCCAATGAAATGTCAACGGCTGAAATCTCTGTAGCTCAAAAATTAGCAAGAGAATGGTTGGGTAAGTAATTGACCGTTTAAAAGAGGCTGAATTCCTGTGAAGGTAATCATTCTAATCGGTTAAGCTATTAAGTCTGGGCAATAATTAGCTCATGCCTATCTGTTCGGCAGAAGATAAATTAAAGCTGAGTTAAAGCTAAAACTCTAGTTGCCACATTTTGTAAAAAAACTAGTGAGGCATTCATAGGTCGTAGAAGCTGCATCACCTATACCTTGCCCAACTGTTTTAACTGATTTTTTCACAACAGTTGAGGTCTTGTCATAGGTTTTTTTGACAGTCTTAGATGTATTGTTAAAAGTCTTTTTAACTGTCTTGGTTGTCTTTTGATATGTCTTTTTAGATTCACCAACCAGGGTAGGTTGATCTTTCTCAGTTGGCTCAACGTTGCTTTCTTGCTGTAATTGGTCTGGTTTAGGTTTAACGGGGACCAAAATTTGCTCAACTGAGGAGCTATTCTTCAATTGATAAATTTCTCCATTACAGTCTTTAAATGACTTACGGACAGCAGCACATTGACCATGTCCACCATATTGAGCAATTTCCTGAATACAGGCAAATTGAAGGCCTTTAATATTGATGGTTGGAAGCTGACCAGAGGCATCAGGTTGATAAGAAGATTGCTTGTAAGTGCACTGGTAAACTTTCCCAGGGTCATTACAAATAACACATGCGCCGACTTCAGATGAGGTCGCCTCGTTAGCCATCGCTTGATTTATTAATGTAAAGTTTGAAATTTCAAAGTTAAAAAATGCAAAGAATGAAACGCAATAAAGCCCTATCAAGCCAGTACGGCTTATTTTGAGAGCGCGGCGCTTGCATTTCCCTGCGACTGAAAGTTTAGGGGAAAATTGCAATGGATCTAATGGGGATCTAAAACGAAACAAGCAATTCATTTTTTTTCCTTAGGTCAATATAATTCGGTTCACAGCTATAAAACAAAGATAAATATCAAGGAATTTGAAGAGATAATAAAACCTTAATTCCTCGTAATGTATCAAAAAAAATGAAGTCTGAATATGATCATTTTCTACAGTCTTTAAATTCTGCTTTGAACCATTATTTAAAGAGTTAAACGTAAAAAGATACGAAGGGCAAATTTAGATTAAATATCTAGAAGCAACATAAATATGATTGTTTTGATTGAAAATTTCTGATTTTGAGCAAAATCATAGTGTAGTTTCAAAAAAACCTCTGTTGAAGCCAATTGGATATTCGTCTAAGAGCATGAGAAAAAGAACGAGAGCATGTCACATATAATTGATATTCAATTCTAGGAAATAAGTAAATCTTCTGGATTCTTTTTGCGGATGCAGCTCCGGTTGCTTGTGGGCAACCTGAAGGAGCACTAAAAGAGTGGGCAACTGAAGGGGCTTTAAAAATGACTATCAATTACTTAAGAATTAGCTGGGGAGAATAGGTCCTTAATGTTGTTTAAGCGTCGAGATAAAGCGTCCATATTAGAAGCAGTGCGAATTTTTTTATGGCCACGACGTAGTTGGTCACGCTCTGTAAATTATGTGATGCTTCGGGTCAATCGTTTAAGTGGCTCGGCTCATGCCATCGCTCTTGGTTGTGCAGTTGGAATATTTGTCTCATACTTGCCAATCATGGGGTTTCACTTTATTGCAGCGGCAGTAATAGCTTATATCGTTGGTGGTAACTTGTTAGCGTCCGCGCTCGGAACATTTTTCGGTAACCCAATCACTTTTCCGTTTATCTGGGCTTCAGCCTATAAATTTGGACACTGGATTCTAGGAAATGAAGTAGGCGTATTCCGCGTTGCAGATTTGTTAGACACATTTTCAAACGGTATATTCTACGCAATTGATAATACATATGAGATTTATTTTAAACCAATGATGATTGGCGGTATTCCAGCCGGGTTTGTTTGCGGTTTTTTTGGGTACTTTATCATTAGAAAATTGGTTGAGAACTACCAAAGCCGCCGTGTAGAGTTATTAGCAGCCCGAGCACGTGAAGCTATATCGTCTGCGCCAGACAAACACAGAGCTTGAAGAGCACGATGTTTAGCAACTGCTTGTAGGGTAAATTTTTAGGTGATGATCTATGATACTAGGAATTGGTAACGATATAATCGACGTCAGACGTATAGAAAAAACCATAGAAAAATATGGCGAGCGCTTTTTAACGCGCGTCTTTACAGATCTAGAGAGGCTCAGATCTGAGAAAAAGCATCTCTCAGCTGCCTCATATGCCAAGCGTTTTGCAGCTAAAGAAGCTTGTTCAAAAGCTCTGGGAACCGGAATAGCCTCCGGCGTCGCCTGGAAAGACATGGGAGTGGTAAATAGCTCTTCTGGGGCCCCCTCAATGGAATTAACAGGAGGGGCAAAAGTGCAATTATTAAAAATGGTTCCAGATGGTCATAATCCTGTCATTCACCTAACAATAACTGATGATGGCCCAATGGCCCAGGCATTCGTCATTATTTCGGCACAAATCAAAGTTTAATTTGTCTGAGTAGCCCAATTAAGACCTCAATTGAATAACTGTGCTACTTTTGTCCAGTTTTAGAGAATTAACTGATTATAACAGAGATTTATTTGCAAACCTAAGCGCAAATGCGCTATATGGCACGTCTGGTAACTGGCTTGTTGAGCTGTGTACTTGCTAGATGAATTAGTACATTTTGTAAGCTAAAACTAACAGCCTGAATAAATTCAAGTCAAAATAGTCTGTTTAGAGCTATACTGACGTTTACAAGGAGTGAATAAATGAGTGTTGACGTAGAGAAGAGCAGTACCTCTACCGATGAAGGATGGTGGGAGATTTTTAAAATCGTCTTTCATGCCATTCTCCTTGCGATCATTGTTCGCATTTTTATCATTCAACCCTTTAATATTCCCTCTGGTTCTATGCAGGGCAACCTACTTGTTGGTGATTACTTATTCGTCAGTAAATTTAGCTATGGCTATAGCAAATATACCTTTGGAACGGATTTATTCTCAGGCCGCATCATCGCCAGTAAACCAGAGCGCGGCGATGTTGTTGTCTTCAAATTACCAAAAGATCCAACACAAGATTATATCAAACGCGTCATTGGTCTTCCTGGCGATAAAGTCCAGATGATTGGCGGTATACTCCATATCAATGGAAACCCAATACCTAAAAAGAGAGATGGCCAGTTTGTAGAAGATTTAAGATCGACGCCAGTGGCCAGGTTCAGAGAGACATTACCAAATGGGGTGTCTTATCTTTCGCTAGACAGCAAGCCACATAATGGCAGGGCTTATACAGACAACACGGATGTCTACACAGTTCCTGAAGGACATTACTTCATGATGGGTGATAATCGTGATAATTCGTCTGATAGCCGTGACCCAAGCGTGAGCTTTGTTCCGTTTGAAAATTTTGTTGGCAAAGCCCAACTGATCTTCTTTTCAAAAGGAGATACGACAGACCCCTCGACCGGCCTTTTCAACATTCGTTGGGCACGTATATTTAAAATAGTACGTTAGTGGACTTATGCATTAATGGACAAGGCAGACAAACCCGTAAGGATCGTAAACAAAGAGACCACCTCAAAAGGGACTAAAAAGAAAAAGTCATCTTCAGGTAAGGGCCTTATTAGCAAGAGCGCTGAATTAAAAGCCCTTGAAACGAAGATAAACTACCAGTTCCAAGAAAGGTCTCTTTTAAGCTCAGCCTTAACCCATGCCAGCAGCATATCTCAAACTAAAAAAACGGGGCAAAGCCCTGATGAAGATAATGAACGTCTGGAATTCTTAGGTGACAGGGTTTTAGGGCTTTCAATTTCTGCCGTTCTAATAAAACTATACCCCGAAAGCCCTGAAGGTGATTTAGCTCGCCGTTATAATAATCTGGTACGAAGGCAAACCTGTACTGAGGTCGCAAAAGATTTAGACCTGGGGAAGTATCTAATTCTAAGCGCGGGTGAAGAACGCTCAGGTGGGCGCACAAAATCAACCATTTTAGCCAATGCTATGGAAGCACTGTTGGGGGCGATTTTCCTTGATGGAGGATATGAAGCCGCCGATGAGATGATAAAGACATTTTGGCAAGAGAAAATTACTGAAGGTGAGCAAATCGAACTTGATGCCAAAACAGCCCTTCAGGAATGGGCTCAAGGCCAAGGGTTTGACCTCCCACAATATACAAATCTTAACAGAACAGGGCCAGATCATGACCCCATGTTTGAAACCAAAGTAACGGTTGAAGGTGTTGGTGATGGTGTGGGAAAAGGTCCATCAAAAAGAATAGCTGAACAAATGGCTGCAAAGAACCTATTAGAAATAGAAAAAGTTTGGACCGAAGCTTAGCCTCCTAAAGAAAATTAGACATAAAAGACGTTCTAAGTTTACTATGAATAACCAGAACATAACACCTGAAGTGGTGTCTGGTTTTAGGGATGCTTACACCGGTTGCTAGTGGGCAATCTGAAGGTGCACTAAAAAAGGCACCTGAATCACCAGCAAAATAGCGCGGATGCTCAGAGGGCATCTGAAGCACCAACAAAATAGTGCGGATGCTTTGTGGGCATCTGAAGCACCAACAAAAAATGAAAGAATTTTGAATGACCACTTCAGATGACGATACGGCACCTGTTCAATCAATTGAACAAACAGATGCCACAGATGGAATGAATAAAACTGAAGAAGGTTTTAACACTAAATGTGGGTTCGTTGCTCTCATCGGTGCACCAAATGCAGGTAAGTCAACTTTGACCAATCGATTGGTGGGCACAAAAGTTTCAATCGTTACCAGAAAAGTTCAAACAACTAGAGCTCGGATCAGAGGTATTGCCATATTTGATGAAACACAAATCATCTTTGTGGACACTCCAGGAATTTTTGCTCCTAAAAGGCGTTTGGATAGGGCGATGGTCGATGCCGCTTGGGGAGGCGCAGCTGATGCTGATTTAGTGGTGCTACTGGTTGACGCCCAAAGAGGTCTGACTAAAGACGTTGCAAACATTTTAAAGAGGCTAAAAGAAACAAAATACCCAATTGCTTTGGCGATCAATAAAATGGATCTAGTCCGCCGTGAAGATTTATTGAAACTGACCCAAGACCTCACTGCAGATGTGAAATTTGATGAAGTTCTTTATATATCTGCTGAAAAAGGACAGGGTACCGGAGAACTTGTTGATTATTTAAAAACACGCTTACCACTTAGCCCATGGTTATACCCCGAAGATCAATTAACAGATGCACCAATGCGCCATACAGCGGCTGAGATAACCAGAGAAAAACTGTTCTTACGGCTTCATGATGAATTGCCATATGCCACGACTGTTGAGACCATTGATTGGAAAGTTAAAAAAGACAAATCAGTCCGCGTTGAGCAAGTGATTTACGTTGAGCGAGATAGTCAGAAAAAGATCGTGCTTGGTAAAAATGGTGATGCTGTAAAATCGATCTCTATGTCATCTAGAAGAGAATTAAGTGAAATTTTAGGAGTGCCAGTGCATCTCTTCCTTTTTGTAAAAGTGAGAGAGCGCTGGGGCGATGACCCAGCTCGCTTCCGCGAAATGGGATTAGACTATACTAAATAGCGCGGTTGCTAGTGGGCAAACGAAGCGTAACTAAGAAGACGCGGTTGCTAGTGGGCAAACGAAGCGCAACTAAGAAGACGCAGTTGCTCGTGCCGGTTGCTAGTGGGCAACTGAAGGCACACGAAAAAAGAGCCGGTAACTAAAAAAAGTAATAACACGAAGAGGGAGCTCAGCCCAATTCGGGCTGAGGGACATGACGCCAAGGGCGTCCGGTGCCTAGCGCCGCCCCTCGGAGGCCCAAGCGCCTTAAGCGCTTGGAATAGCCGTGAGAGATAAGTATGGAATGGAGAGATGATGGCATCGTGCTTTCAATAAAAGCACACGGAGAAACGAGTGTCCTGATTGATCTCTTCACGTCTGAGCGAGGGCGTCATTCTGGGCTTGTCCGCGGTGGTAAATCAAGAAAGATACGCCCCATCTTACAAGTAGGCAATGTTGTGAGCGCAACATGGCGTGCTCGGCTTGATGAGCATCTCGGCAGCGCCACAGTTGAAATGGTCGAGCCTGTTGCTTCTCGTCTATTTGATGACCCGTTAGCTCTCGCGGGGCTTTCATCACTGTGCAGTTTATTGTCTCTCTTTCCAGAACGTGCCCCCCATCAAGGCCTCTATAAAGGCGCAAAACTCGTTCTCTCTCATATGGAAGATGATCAAATTTGGCCAGGGCTTCTAGTACGATTTGAAATGGAAGTGTTATCAGAGCTTGGCTTTCGATTGGATTTTTCAGAATGCGCGGCAACAGGCACAAAAGAAGAACTTGTTTATGTGTCACCAAAATCAGGAAGGGCCGTGTCACGAGGCGCGGGCTTACCCTATAAAGAAAAACTTCTTGAGCTTCCTCCGTTTTTAAGAGGAGAAAAAGAAAACGGCGTCAGTGATCAAGATATTTTAAATGGTTTTGCACTAACTGGCTTTTTCTTTGAACGGTACATTTTTAAGCCTGATCAGCAAGCAGGTTTCAGCGCTGGGAATTTTAAAAACATCAATAAGGGAACTGATCATTTTGGTGTACCAAGGTGTGAAGCAGCCCGAAGTAGTTTTTTAAAACGCTATAAAAAAATACGAACCCCTGAAAATTTATGAATTCCTAGTCTAGTTAGAGATTGCACTTTGTATATGCCTGCCCAAATCCCCATAGGGGCGAATATTGTAATCGCTGCCATGGCGGTAAGGTAGTTTCCAATGCCAAAAACTAGTTCCCTTCAGCCAAGCGGCTTTATTGTTTTGATGAGACTTTATTTGCTCTCTCTTTAAGGAAGAAAGAAGCGCTTTGTAACCATTGGCCTGTTCGATAAAATCCATTAAAGCATCTTTTGATTTGCCCCAAGGTGTTGCAATGGATTGATTAAATGACGTAAGTCCAAATTCAGTTAGATAAATCGGTCGGTTGTGTTGAAGAGAAAATTTATGTAGGTCGGAAAATTTTTCATCTATATTCTGCTGTATAATTGCTTGTGAAGGCGCGCCGATTTTTTTTGCCTCACGCGCTGTGCTGAGAGGAAAGTAAGCATTGATGCCAATCTCATCCATTTGCTTCCAAAATGGAAAACTTAAATATTCTTCCCAATGAGCCGCATAAATCAATGACAGATTATGAGAGCCATTTTGTTTTTGCTGCGCTTTCTTCAATCGATAAATCAGTTCTTCCCAAAAGGGACGGGCAGCGATGTTGTGAGTCAAACTTGCCAATTCAGAACCAATAAAAATATAGGGAGATTCATGTGCGAGGCTGATCTCTACAATGTCGCCTATCAATTCCATATATTGCTGGAAGAAAGTCTCTAATGTACGACCGAAAAAATTAAGATTGCCTCGCCAGACCCCTCCAATCTGATGGGGGTTATCAATTTCAAGTACAGGGTAGAGAGACGCATGAATACCTCTTTGTTTTGCTACTTGTATCCCATGCGCCAAAAAAGAAAGGTCCGGTGATTGATTATTGTTAAATTGACTTTTCTTAGAAATTTTCCCCATGACAGGGTCAACAAAATAATAATTCAAGATAAAGCAATTGCGGATTTTATGAGCTGATAAATCATGAAAGACTTCATTCCAAAATTTCTCAGGGTTTAAATGACCTTGGTGCCAAAGCGGTATGTGAACACTTATTGCTTTTGACATTTGAGAAGATGTCTCTTGAGAAGAGGGGGAGACATCTCCAGCTTTGCTGAAAGTAGGGGCAATTGGCAATAGAGCGCTTGAAAGAGCTGTGCTGGTACTAAGATATCCTAAGGTTGCACTAGCCGCTTTTAAAAACTTCCGTCGCCCAATGGCACAGTCAATGTCATCTGGACTTCCATCAACAAGATGGGGTGTATTGCCTGAAGACGGTTGGAAAAATGTGGGCTTGGACATTTTAAAGTGGCTCACCTAAAAAGCTTGAAAGAGAAATAATCTTAGCATGTCTTTCATTTGTCAAAATTATTTTCTCTCAACACC
>JAJFHW010000318.1 GCA_021775385.1 Hyphomicrobiales bacterium
GCAAATTGAGCCAAGCCTTGGCCCAGTAAACCAGCTTTACCAAACGCTGAAACACAAATCCATTTGCGTTTCCCTTTAGCTAATGCTGGTGATGAAAGAGTACTAGCTGCACTCAGGCCAACAGCACCAGCTGCCAAGCCCGTTCCGGCCTTTTTAATAAAGTCACGACGTTTCATGTTTTATCTCCCCAGAGATTAAATTTAACTGCGAATTATTTCTTTATCTTATTAAAAGTTTTTTTAATCTTAAAAATAGAAGGTGATCAAAAAAACTATACTAAAGACATAGGCCCTAGTATTATCAATCAACATGATTGAGCATAATTCGTATCATCAGGTAGTAAAATAACTATAATTTGCATGAGTAGCATTAACTAGGCAGCTCAAATACCAAGTAATACCTAGAGATATAAGGGGTGAAGAATGATACATTGCTCAGCACCCCGATAGACTTTAACTTTGAAAAGAAACAGTCAAGTAACATCATGAATTTAAGACAAAAAATTCTATTATTAGCAACGGTGCCGCTTATTTTAGCTGTCTCTGCTATTACGCTACTAGTCTCTTATCAAGCGCAAACTCTTTCGAAAGAAGAAATCACTTCTTTTCGAAGAAACATGCTCGACGCAAAAAAATCAGAGTTACTCAATTACTTACGCTTAGCGCAAACATCCATTCGCCATATTTATGAAACAGCAGGTACTAATGACGCTTTTGCCAAATCACAAGTACGAAATATCTTAAACGCCCTAACCTACGGAACTGACGGCTATTTCTTTGTTTATGACTATAACGGGTTAAATCTTGTTCACCCCAAACAACCCCACCGCGTTGGCAATAATTGGTGGCATCTAACAGATAGTAAAGGTGACAAGGTCATCCAAAACCTCATCCTCAAAGCTCAACAAGGCGGCGGATATCATAATTATTATTGGGAAAAACCATCAACCGGTAAAATCGCAGAAAAAATCAGTTACGCTATTCCACTAACAAAATGGAAATGGATGCTAGGCACCGGACTTTATATCGACAATGTCAACCAGCAAGTCAAAACCATCGAAAATGAAGTCTCTGAACGCATAAGCCAGACAACTGTAATCATCCTTATAATCACCCTAGTCTCTTTAATTCTTGTTTTTATAACCGGCATCTTAATCAATCTACATGAACGCAGATTAGCAGATGAAAAATTGAAACAACTAACCCAACGCATCGTAGAAACTCAAGAAGAAGAACGGGGCCGGGTTGCAAGAGAGCTACATGACAGCATCAGCCAAATCCTTGTATCAGTAAAATTCGCCCAAGAGCTCTCTTTAACTAAACTTTTAAACAAAGACCCAACAGTGCAAAGCTCACTAGAAAAAAGCAATGATGCTCTGCACATAGCTATCAAAGAAGTAAGGCGAATATCAAAAGACTTACGCCCAAGATCATTAGATGATCTAGGCCTCTCTCCGGCATTAAAAAGCTTGGCGGAAGAATTCGCTGAACGAAACGGTATGGAACTAACCATAAAGACAGTTGCATTTAATAACCTACTCCCCAAAGAAGTGAAAACAACACTCTATCGTGTGGCACAAGAAGCTCTCACAAACATAGAGCGACATGCACAAGCCAAGCATGTCAAAATAAAACTCTCCGCTCCTAAAGGTATCGTAACTCTATCAATCACAGATGATGGTAATGGCTTTAAAAACAATTACGCAACAACAAGAACTAATCCTCTAACCGGGATCGGCCTTCGTAACATGCAAGAGCGAATAGAGCATCACAACGGAGAATTAAAAATATTATCCTCAAACAGAGGAACAACCATCAGAGCAATAATGCCAAAAAAACTATTACAAACAAATTCAGAAACAAGCCTAAGCGCATAATTAAAAATCCAAGCGCTTTTTAAAAAACCGTCTAATTGGGGAAAAGAATTTAAGATGGAAGATAATTTAAAAATTCGCGTTCTAATTGCAGATGATCACCCACTAGTTATGGATGGTATTCAGTCATGTTTAGATTTATACCCTCACATTGAAGTCGTCGGACAAGCAAAAACTGGCAAAGAAGCATTAGAAAAAGCAAGAACCCTCGCACCTGACATTGTCCTGATGGATATTAACATGCCAGAGCTAAATGGCTTAGATGCTACGGAAATTTTCCAGGAAAATAATAAAGAAATAAAAGTCCTCATTTTAAGCATGCATGATAATCGTGAATATATCAGTAGCGCCCTAAGAAACGGTGCCAGAGGTTATATTCTAAAAGATGTCTCATCTAAAGAAATCGTCACCGCTATCGAGGCCGTTTATCGCGGAGGAACTTATTTTAGTTCCGGCATTTCAGAAATCCTAATGGCTCATGAGGACGACACTACAAGCGGCCCCTTAACAACAAGAGAACAAACAATTCTTCTATTGTTAACAGAAGGCAATAGTAACAAACATATTGCTCGCCATCTTGATATTAGTGTACGCACCGTTGAAACTCATCGAAGAAACATCAAACGAAAACTAAACATCTCTTCAACAGCAGGTCTCACAAAATACGCGATTGAAAATGGCTTAGTGAAATCCGCAAAACAAATGAAACCATATTAAGAGATTAGTTTTTTTCTTCCCTCATAAATTCCATAAAAGCCAAAATCCGCGCTGATCGAATAAGGTCGGGGTGAGTTAAAATCCATATAGAATTAGAGTGAATAGAAAAAGGAATTTCACCAACCACCTCTAAATCTGGAGCTTGATCTCCTACATAAAAAGGAAGAGCAGCAACCCCTAAACCTTGTAAACAAAGGTGATAAAGCCCACTAAAATTGCTAGCGGTCGCAGCAACAGAACCAGGTGCTATCTTGCTTAAAACATACTGGTTCATCGGCAATTGAGATAAATTTTCATTCAATAAAATAAAATCAAAGCTCTTATAATCTTCAACTAATTTTATCTTTTTCTTTCTTTTCTCAGTCAAATAAGCACGGTGTGCATAAAGCCTAATGTGAATAGGAGCAAGCTCACGCCCAACCATATAATCAGGCTGGCGGTTCATCGAAGGAAGAACAATATCAGCTTCCCTTTTAGATAAATTTTTGTGCCGGTTATCAACCTCAACATTCAAAACGATATCTGGGTAGAGTTTCTTGAATTTCTTGATGAAAGGAGGAAGCCAAAAAAAACCGATCGTATCAGTCGTCGAAATTCTTATTTCACCACTTAAACGAACATCTTGCCCAATAACTTGTCGTTCAACTTGGTCAATTTCATCCTTAAGATGCAATACAGAGTTAAGTATTTTTTCTCCGCTTGCCGTCAAAACATATCCTGTTTTATGACGTTCAAACAAACGAACCTCTAATCGCGCCTCAAGAGCATTTAATCGCCTGAGCACTGTTGTATGAGAAACTTGCAATTTCTTCCCGGCCTTTAGCAAAGAGCCAGCCTCAGCCAGAGCTAAAAACACACGATAATCATCCCAGTTCATTCCATATTCCTTAAAGATTGCATCAAACACAGATGTGCAATTACGCACACAAAAACTGCAAAATAACAAATTTACAGTGCATAATAATTCAGCAACAATAAAGGGAATATTTAATCATTTCCAAAAAGGACGCTAAAAGTGAAACATATTCTCAGTCTCATAACAGCGATTACAATAGTAGTAGCTACAACAAACCTCGCTCAAGCAGCAGATAAATATAATCTAGATCCAAGACATACAAACATCATCTGGAAAGCTGGTCATTTGGGTTTCTCATTTCCATCAGGAAAGTTCACTAAGACAGAAGGTACTCTCATCTTAGATGAAAAGGATCTATCAAAAAGTAAAATTGAAGTCACAATCAATCTAGCAACTATAACAACAGGAGAGAAAAAATTTGATGGGCATCTCTCCAGTCCAGATTTTTTCAATGTAAAAAAATATAAAGTCGCCAAATTCAAATCTACTAAAGTTATTATGAAGACAGCCAATCAAGCAAACATACACGGCGCTCTTACTCTAAACGGCATAACAAAGCCGGTCATTTTGAATGCCAAACTAAATAAAATAGGCCCAAGCCCAGCCACGAAGCTGAAAACAGCAGGCTTTTCAGCAACCACAACAATCAAACGTTCAGAGTTTGGCATCAATTTTGGCCTCCCAGCAATAGAAGACAACGTAAGAATAGATATTGAAACAGAAGCTATCTTAGCTAAATAACAACTACAAAAAGGTAACGAGAAAATGTTAGTTGATGGCAAATGGAGTAAAGATTTTCACCCCGTTCAAGGCACCGATAAAACAGGCGGCTTCGTAAGAAAGCCCTCTTCCTTTAGAGAAAAAATTGGTTCCCCTAAATTCAAAGCCGAAAAAAATCGCTACCATTTATTCGTTGCCTACATCTGCCCCTGGGCTTGTAGAACTTTAGCTCTGCGTTCATTAAAAGGACTGGAAGATATAATCTCAATCAGCATCGTTGAACCTCAGCTAACATCAAAAGGATGGAAGTTTGGTTCCTATCCTGGTGCAACAGGGCCAGATGAAATTTTAAACGCAACCTATATGCATGAAATTTATACAAAATCTGACCCTACTTATACAGGAAGAGCAACCGTCCCTGTTCTTTGGGACAAACAAAGCCAAACCGTCATCAATAATGAATCCTCAGAAATCATTAAGATGCTCAATAACGATTTTAATGAATTGCTTGAAGTAGAAGAAAACGAAAAAGCCAAAATCAATTTATATCCAGATCATTTAAAAAAAGAGATAGATGAATTAAATGAATGGCTCTACCCCCGCATCAATAACGGTGTCTACAAAACGGGGTTCGCAACAACCCAAATAGCCTATGAAGAAGCCTACTCAGTTTTATTTCAATCATTAGACAAACTAGAAACTCGCTTAGGAACCAACTCGCCTTATCTCTTCGGTGAACAACTCACTCTAAGTGACATCCATCTTTTCATGACACTCATCCGGTTTGACCTTGCTTATTATAGTTTATTCAAAGCAAACCTAAACCACATTTCTGATTACCCAAATTTGTCAGCTTACACAAAACGAATATATGACATACCCGCCATCAAGAGCACGGTAAACAGTGATCATATAAAACAAGGCTATTATTCAATCAAAGCGTTGAACCCAACAGGCATCGTACCAATCGGCCCAAAGAAGCCTTTCTAAAATTTAGTAACGTTGAGCTATAAAAAATTACCCAGCGCACGGAGAATACACCCACGTACTGTAAAACAAAAAAGCGCGGAAAGTAGAAATGGTTTAAAGAAAAAACCATCAATCAACTTTCCGCGCTCCCCCATCAAAATGGAATGAAACTATGGGTAAAAGAAAAAACTTTATATAAATGAGAGAGAATATTTATCTCGAACCCCATCAACTAACTTAGCAAAAAACTTTCGTGTCGGTTTCTCTAAAAACAAATGCAGCAGACCACAAAAGAAAATCACAAGCGTCATAATGACAACAACCGATAAAACAACATGATCAGCCACCACAAAGTTTCTCATCAACGCGTAGCCAACTTCCTGGTGAAACAAATAAAGCGGATATGAAATCCCACCAAGTAAAAGAGCGACCCCGCTAAAACGTTTAATCTGCGGAGCAAGCAAAGCTAAATACACCACCCCAATAGTAAAGACCGCATAACCAAAGGCTGGTAAATAATCCATCGTTCCTTGAAAATTTGGTAAAAAATCTTGCGTATCTAATTTTTGCACCCCAAGCGTTAACGAAAGCGCACTGGCCAGTAACAACATCACATGATAAAACGTCCAGCCCTTTTTCCAACCATGCCAAAGCACCATGCCGCCTACAAAGGCACCAGCAAAATAAGAAATAAACACACGCTCAAAAATCACATGTTCAATGAATAAATTATTAGCAAAGCTAATCCCTAACCAAATGGCACAAATCAACAGCATGCGTTTATGAAAAACACCAAGCGCAATCAAAACAGTGGCAAAGCCATAAAAAATAAATTCATAAAACAAAGTCCAATAAACCCCATCCACAAATTCAAAACCAAACACCTGCGGCGCAAGCGTAAAGTTCGCAATAAATTGTGGAACAGAAAGAGGATCAGGCGTTCCTAAAAAGGTGAGGAGAATAAAGCTGAATATAAGACAAATCCAAAACCCAGGCATCAGACGCAAAACCCGGTTCAAGGCAAACTTAACTGGGTGAATATTAGAGCTAACATGCGCAATCACAAAACCAGAGAGAACAAAAAAGATCGGCACGCCCAAATAGCCCATCTTTAAAAAGGAAGCAAAAATCCCCTCAGGTGGCTGATACCCCGTCTTCCCCCAAGAGGGACCGATAAAACCATAATGCGTCATAACCACCCAAAGAGAAGCCAGAAAACGCACAATATCCAAATTAGCAACATATTCCCGCGGCTGATCAGAAGCAGTTGGGATAATTAAACGAGCCATAATCTCTCCTTTAGCTTGCCCTCAGCTACCATAAAAAGGAAAATAAAAGCAATCGTTTACCAAAAGAAGAGTTAACTCTAAGACGTTCAAACCAACAAATTTATTTAGCAATTGTGATCCACCTCTCACCTAACTGCGTTTACCTAAGTGTTAATCGAGCGATAAACGGCCTAAAATATAAGAGAAACTTAAAAATAAAAATTGATCCTAGCTTTGGCATTAGCCCAAAACTAGAATTTACAACAAAAGATATCACGGCAAATATTGGTGAAACGGGATAGCATTACTATTTGTTTTTATTGATTTTTTTAACTATAGCATTTTAGGTGGATTTAGTAGATTATCTTAGTATGGTACCGGAGACATTAAAATGAACAGACATGTGTTAAGTGTTTTCATTGTGCTGATTTTTTTAGCCAGCTGTACTGCTTTTAAGCACAGTGCTGTCCCGGAAAAGCTTACAAATCAAGCCACAATAATAAATTTCGATGAAATTAGATTTTTTGGCGATGCTGAGCCACGAAATGCAAGGCAGGTAGTTAAGAAAAAAATTGACCAATCAATAGCTAGCCGCCCGAACAAATGGGCACGAAACAAGGTTATTAATGTCAATTTTCTGATCATCACCGGTGGTGGCCCTGACGGGGCTTTTGGCGCGGGTTTGCTCAACGGCATGACAGACGGAAGAAGGCGTCTGGATTTTGAAGTGATCACAGGTGTAAGTACAGGTGCTTTAATAGCACCTTTCGCTTTTCTTGGTCCCAAATATGATTACGCATTAAAAACAATTTATACTGAGACCAGCACAAAAGATATTGTACGCGATAGAGGTCTTATCGCTGGTTTCAACTCGGACGCCTTAGGCGATACAGAACCGCTGCAAAAACTAATAGCAAGTTATATCACTAAAGAATTTTTATCAGAAATCGCACATGAGTACAAACTCGGGCGGAGGTTATTTGTTGGAACGACTAATCTCGATGCTCAGCGCCCCGTGATCTGGAATATGGGGGCAATTGCCACATATGGAAACGAGGAGGCTGTAAAACTCTTCCGCAAAGTGCTACTGGCATCAGCTGCAATCCCCGCCGCATTCCCACCTGTTAAATTTAATGTTACTGCAAACGGAGAACATTATGAAGAACTTCATGTGGACGGGGGAACAACAAATAACGCATTCTTCCTGCCGTCGCGTGTCGGGTTAAAATCTTATTTAAGGCAGCTGGGTTTAAGGGTCAAGCCCACTATGTACGTACTTAGAAATTCACGCTCCGATCCCTCATGGGAACCTGTTGAGCAAAAAACCATGGACATTGCCAATCGATCAATTTCCACATTGGTAAAACGATCAACAACCGGTGATCTTTACAGACTATATGTATTTACAAACAACAATCATGTAGGTTTTCGCATCATCGATGTCCCAAAAACATTCAAACTAAAACCTAAAGAACCTTTTGATCCAGACTATATGACGAAGCTCTATTCCGTTGGATATGAGATTGGACGAAAACGCATAAGGTGGAAAACAAAACCGCCCGGTCTGTAATAGGCTCCCCCGGCTCAAGCTCTATCATTTGACCGGAATCAACCGAGGGGATGTTTTTTGTCATTATTTCCACAAACATGCTTTAAGCTTCTTGTCTGCCACCTAACTTGATGAAGACAGCACCCAAAACAACGCCAAAGATAATGTGAAAGACAAAGGTCATAATCGGCGCCATTGGGCCAACATTCAAACCAAATAACCCGGCACCGCCCATAGGCATAGGTCCGATCATCATCATAAGCCAAGCAAATATGCCCAACATTACGCCTTTTATGATCTGGCTATGCGCAGGAATTAAGCTGTTGAACACAGCAAACATGCCGCCCCATACCACCGTGCCAATCACAAAATGCATCACCCAGCCAATCATGACATTCGGCTCCATGCCCATCATTTCAGCGACCATATCTGCCATCATATGAACGGGATTAAGTTCAGGCATTACACCCATCTTCGCCTTCATCATCATAAGGATCATAAGCACGACGGAACCGGCAAAGCCACCAATCATACCTTTTTTTATTTTCGAATAATTAAGTGCCATAGTCTTTTTCCCTAATGTTGTATTTATATTTTTTGTTTACTAGAATTTTTGTTACCATCCTCGATATGGCGCAGTGAAACCGTTGCTTCCTGGATAAGAATACCGGAAGCAAAAACAACACAAATAACGCCTATAAGAATGAAACCATTGGAAAGTATCATGCAAATTGGGCTGTTAGAATTAAACCAGTTTTGATGAATGTTCCCCATCAACGCAGAAAGTGAAAAGCTTCCGACAGCAATGTATTCTGCGACAAGAGCATGATGAAAAAGCCTTACCCGCTCCATAAGGTCTTCATAAGACCACAGCTCTTTCTTTTTTTCTTCCAGCATAGTTTCACGGATTAAACCTTTAATGTGGAAGTAACGGTTTGATGTGGACAGTACAAGCATAGCTACGCCAGGTATGAAGGTGAATGGCAATATCCAGGTGTTAAATGCATTCATATCGATACCCCTTCAAAACTTAATTACGGCCATTTTATCCTGTGTCATATCGTGCATCGTATAGCCGATCCCGCCGGTGTTATATCCCGACTCTCGTCGTCCCGCAAAAGGCATCCAGTCAACGCGGAAAGCAGTGTGGTCGTTGACCATCACAGCCGTTGCATCTAATTCTTGGACACACTTCATCGCTGTATCAAGATTTTTGGTGTAAACAGAAGCTTGAAACGCAAATGGTAAGGCATTAGAAGTTTCAATCGCAGCATCTATATCGTCATAGCCATAGACACACACAGCCGGACCGAATATTTCATTTTTAGAAACCTTAGCCTCTGCCGGTGGGTTTAAAAGCACTGTTGGAGCGTAAGTCGTTTCACTTAATTTTTCGCCGCCACATAAGATTTTTGTACCGTCAGATTTAGCCTCTTCGATCCATTCAGCCACACGGTCAACCTCTCGAGGTCGAATAAGCGGGCCGCACTCTGTAATCTCTTCAATCGCATTACCAACAACCAGCTTAGATGCACCATCGGCCAATGCCATCCCAATTTCTTCAGCTAAACTAGAAGGCGCAAAAACCCGTTGTACGGAAACGCAAACCTGGCCTGAATGATAAAACCCCCCTTTTAGTAAAGACGGTATCATAGCCTCAACATCGGCATTTTTATCAATAATTACAGGTGCTACACCACCATGTTCCAATGCACAGCGTGTGCCTGGGGCAAGTTTAGAGCGAAGCATCCAACCAATATTACCAGAACCAATGAACGAGAAGAAAGCAACACGTCTGTCAGTCAACATCTTTTCAGCTGTCGGAATATCACATGTCACAAAACGACACCATTCCTCCGGCAAGCCCGCTTCGTATAAAATGTCGACAAAAGACTTACAAGATAGAGGTGTATCCTTGGCAGGTTTAACCAAAACCGGACAACCCACAGCAACTGCCGGAGCAACCTGATGCACAATCAAATTCAGCGGATGGTTAAAAGCTGAAACCGCAACCACAGGGCCAATAGGCTCTCGAGTGGTAAAGGCCATACGTCCGGCGCCAGCTTCAGTCAGATCCATCGGAATTTCACTGCCTGCCATATGAGACAACTCTTTAATACACAGACTAACTCCATCAATCGCACGCGTAACCTCAACACGGGCGTCAATCAATGGTTTGCCGCCTTCATTAGCGATCTGGAACGCTAGCTCTTCAAAGCGATCTTCCATGATTTTGGCAGTTTTTTTGAGTATCTCGATACGTCTATAAGATGGCATCCAGTTCTTGCGATTCCTGAACAGCCGGTGTGCCACTTCCAAATATTGATCAATGGTTTCCCAATTAGTAACGGGCACACTACCTATTGGTTTTTGATCGAATGGGTTGACGACTTCAAGTTGGCTCATATCAAACAAACCTTTGCTTCTAATTCATCTATCAAAACTTTTTGGTTTTCTGAATAATCAACAGGTAGGTCAACCAAATGAACGCCGCCAGCCTCAAACGCTTTTTCAAAGGTCGGAACTAGATCTTCCGCACTCTCCACACGATGACCGCTAGCCCCATAACTTTCAGCATATTTTACAAAATCGGGATTGCCAAATTCCAGACCCCAATCATCAAAACCAGCATGAGATTGTTTCCAGCGTATCATGCCGTAAGAGCTGTCATTAAAAACTAAGATCACCAAATTAAGCCCAAGGCGTACAGAAGTTTCCACCTCCTGACTATTCATCATAAACCCGCCGTCACCGCAAATTGCCATGACCCGGCGATCAGGGTTTAGCATCGCTGCCATCATCGCCGAAGGAAGTCCCGCACCCATAGTTGCCAACGCATTATCAAGCAGCACTGTGTTTGGTTGATAAGCTTTATAATTACGTGCATACCAGATTTTATAAATACCGTTATCAAGTGCAATTATATCTTTATCGCCCATCACTTTACGTGTATCCGCTACGAAACGTTGCGGCACAACAGGGAAGCGATTGTCATCAACGCCTTCCGCTACATGAGTTTCCACTTCACCACGGATTTTTTCAAAGAACGATTTATCACATTTCACATCACCGCCCAGCTTATCTTTCAACCGCGAAATCGAAGCTGGCAAATCACCTATAACTTCGAGCTGTGGGAAGTAAACTTGATCAACCTGTGCTGATTTATAGTTCACATGAATGACTTTCTTACCACCCTCTTCCATGAAGAAGGGAGGTTTTTCAACCACGTCATGTCCAACATTAATAATCAAATCCGCGCGCTCAATCGCACAGTGAAGGTAATCGCCATCGGACAGAGCTGCAGTTCCGAGAAACAACTCCGAGCGCTCATCAACAACCCCTTTACCCATCTGAGTATTAAAAAATGGAATGCGAGTTGTATGGACAAAATCACAAAGCGCGCTGCGAGCATTCTTACGGTTGGCCCCAGCACCAATAAGTACCAGCGGCATTTTTGCTTCCCTGATCATCTTAACCGCTTCGTCCAACACATCATCACCAGCCACCGCATAATGGCGCGGATGGGGCTTTATGACCTGTTCATCACAATCTTCTGCAGCGATATCTTCTGGCAATTCCAGTAACACAGCACCAGGGCGTTCTTCTTCTGCCACACGAAAAGCCTCGCGTACAATTGCAGGAATGGTATTCCCATGTACGATCTGTTTAGACATTTTACAGATCGGATCAAACAGCCCTACCACATCAATAATCTGGAACTGTCCTTGTTTGGATTTTTTAATCGGTTTTTGCCCCGTGATCATAATCAGCGGCATCCCACCCAAATGTGCATAAGCTGCAGGTGTTGCAAAATTTGTCGCCCCCGGACCAAGCGTTGCCATGCACACACCTGCTTTACCAGTGAGACGTCCATAAGTTGCTGCCATAAATGCTGCGCCTTGTTCATGACGGGTTAAAACCAGTTTGATTTTCGACGTCCGCAAGGATTCAACAAAATCAAGATTTTCTTCACCTGGAACAGCGAAGATATGCTCTACCCCTTCAGCTTCTAACGCCTGAACCAATAAATCAGATGCCTTAGTTATCCTCACATTATCCATTTCAGTTCCTTGTCCTGCTGTGCTCATAGTATTTTCTTTCCTAAAATTATTGTTCTTGCGGCACTTCTATAACCACAACATCGCCCTTGTTCGCCGGGGCTAGAGGAATTCTTTTTGTCCAGCCAAATTTAAACCTGGCATCCAGCTTTGTTTCGATCTGGTAATAACGGAAAAATTTCGTGACAGAAAATATGGGTTTAAGTCCAGCGATATGTTCTTTTTTCAATTGTTGGATTTCGATTTCCAGGTCAAGCGCCCGCGGCACCATACTTGCCGCATCTTCTCCCTGCAAATCAGTTATGTTTTCCGAAAACTGCTTAAGTAGACCAAGCCGTACTTTTTCCTTTTTCTTGATTTTTGCGCGATAGTCATCATAGGCGGGCCAGAATTTTTCGGCTTCCATTTCATTCAAGCCGAGATTTTCGGCTACAATAGCCTTGCGTTTCGCTTCACGGATCTGACGTGTGACCTCAAAGACCGTATTCGGATCAGGTTTGTGTTGCGCATGCACCGACCCACTCAATAAAACAATAGCACCAAGAAGAATTAAAAATTTAAACTGCATTTTCTTGTTCCTTTTCAGCATTGATGTTTTGAGGAACCTTCTGTCCTCTTATTAATCTCACGCTGCGTTCCGAGGTCATCCCCCCTCCCCACAATCAATGGAGAATAAACAATTGTAAATTTTTCACATATCTATCTGTCTTGGCTATAATTGTTAAAACAATATGCTCGGCACTAACTACAATAACTCCCACCTGTTATTTCTGGCTGAGGCGCTAAAGAAGTGGCGACATCCTGATATTCCGGCAACACATCTGGGCGCGGAAACAATTCATCCATCGGGATGGATCTACCGTTATTTTGGACAATACGTACATGTTTGCGCCCCATCAAGCGAGGCCTGACCACGCCGCAAGAATGAGAGATCACCTCAACTTCATGCACCATATTCTTGCAGTAATTGGCAACCTTCACAGCCTTGTTTTCCGGATTAAGTCCTTTTTGCAAACGAGCATTATGCGTAGTAATGCCAGTCGGGCAGGTGTTTTTGTTACATTTAAGTGCTTGAATGCAGCCAAGAGAGAACATAAAACCGCGCGCAGAAGTCACAAAATCGGCACCCGCCGCAATTGCTCCAGCAACCTCTGACGGTGTCACAAGTTTGCCTGAAGCGATCAACCTGATCCGATTACGTAGCCCGTACCTGTGCAGAATATCTGAAACCAGCGGCAAAGACTCCTTAACCACCAACCCTACATTATCCATCAGCGGCATCGGTGCGGCGCCCGTTCCACCATCACCGCTATCCACGGTAATAAAGTCCGGAGCGTACTCAATGCCATGTTTATGAATTTCTTCGCATAAGTTTTCAATCCAGCCAAAAGAGCCAACCACTGCTTTAAAGCCTACCGGCTTGCCTGTAACTTCGCGAATATGATTAATCATACCAAGCATTTCACCAGGACTGTTAATTTCAGGGTGGCGGTTTGGTGAAATAGAATCCACTCCGGCAGGAATACCACGAATTTTGGCAATTTCGGGCGTCACCTTAACCGCAGGCAAAATACCGCCCTTACCAGGTTTCGCACCTTGGCTCATTTTCAGCTCAAACATGCGCACCTGTTCATGCGCTGCGACCTCTCTTAGTTTATCATCACATAGCTGGCCTTCAGCATTTCGCACACCGTATTTAGCCGTGCCTATCTGCATAACGATATCTGCACCACCTTCCAGGTGGTAAGGCGACAAGCCGCCCTCACCTGTATTCATCCAACACCCCGCCATTCTTGCGCCATTAGATAGCGCGCGGACAGCAGGCGTCGAGAGGGCGCCATAACTCATGCCGGAGATATTAAAAAACGATGGAGCTAAATAGGGGGTCTTGCAATACGGACCGATCTGAACCGCCTGCATCTCAATTGCATCTTGATCCAAAGTCGGAAACGGACAATTGACAAAAATAGCCGTTCCAGGTGGTGTCAGGTTCTTGGTCGAGCCAAAAGCGACCGTATTATCATGCCCCTGCGCGGCCTTATGAATCCATTCACGCTCGGCGCGATTAAAGGGCATTTCCTCGCGATCCATAGCGAAAAAATATTGGCGAAAAAACTCACCCAACGTAGAAAACAAATAGCGAAAACGCCCCACAACAGGATAATTCTTGCGAACAGCGTCCTTGGTCTGCGTCACATCTAATATGAACATGACAATTACGGCCAGAACACCCAAACCTATAGCCGAAACAAACAGCGTTGATAAAAGCTGCAAACCAGTCATGACAAAATCATGTGAAACCATATCCATTTAGTTCTCCCTAAAATTTAAACTCCAAAATACAGAACAGCCACACTGCAATAGGTAAAATTACGCGCCAATGGCTAACATTGCTATCGCCTCTATTTTTTTTAATGAGGCTTTATTTTTTTTCGGACCTTTAGCGATGTTCATCAAGCCTCTAAAAAGACAAGACAGGTAATCTGTTAGAACTCTACTGTCACTATCGTTTGATATTTCTTTGTTTTTTTTAGCCGCTTCAATGCAATCAAATATAAGTTGTTCCTGACCAGAGATAATTCTATCGATCCTGTCATTAATCTTTTTACTAACAACTTCTCTTTCCGTGACAGTATTGACCAAAAGGCAGCCATAACAATCATCTGTCAGAGCATAATCAATCCTGTCCTTTAGAAACTCTCTTACATTTTTGATCCCAAGAGGTTCACAGCTTAAAATTTCAACAGTCTTTAGATTTCGTTCATCCAGCGTATAATGTTTGACGCAAGCTAAAAACAACCCTTCTTTGTCTCCAAATTCCTTGTACATACTGTGTCGGTTCAAGCCTGTAGTTTTTACAAGCTCATCCATAGAGGTCGCCTCGTAGCCTTTTCGTAAAAAAAGCTCTGTAGCAGCAGTCAAGGCATCCGTTATTAAGACAGCGGTTTTATTTTTTTTTACCCGCCTAACCATAGAAAAAACCTCTCTAAGTTTTAACTAGAATATTTATTAAACTTTGTTTACAACGTTTATAGAACGATCGTTCTATATGATCAAGCAAATATTATCAGGCTTAGTTTAGAGTGGTAATTATCGTTGCCATATAGAGTTTTAAAATAGAATTTAACATCCAATAGCTGGTTTACTTAAACATCAGTCAAAATAAATATTTCTGAAAACATGAACCATCAAAAATGTTAAAGAGTAATAATAACTATCAACTTGCAATTAGCGCCTTTAAAATCAAAGTGGCCTAAGCAGCATATGCCTTCAGGAAGAAACGCATGAAATTAACAACCGCATTACCACTTTGGGCAAGAACTGTTATTGCCCTGCTTGCAACCTTTGGTCTACTTGGTGTGGTGCCTGTTAGTTTAGCTGAATTGCGCACTGGCAATGGCTGCCCCAGCTTAGGTCCTATTCCAGCTTGTCACATAGTAACTATATCCTATGGGCTCATATTGGCCGCAGCTCTTAGCTCTAGGCTCTGGTCATTGGGGTTGTTCTATCTTGGCTGGGTCCCTGTTTTTTTGCTTGCAGCAGGAGGGTCTTTTTTCGAATTTTTAGGACAGAATGTGTGCCCCCAAACAGAAGGCGGATGGCCGAAATGTTACTTTTCACTGGGACTTGCCCTTGCCATAGCGACGCCACTTCTAGTCTATTTTTTCAAGCCTCGACAAAAGAGCTGATCAATGACTTCACGAAAAATTGAGATAGGGTTGCGTTTGTAAGAATTTGTCTGACATGTTATCAGCTTGATAGCTCTGGATCTAAACAAACTAACTTTGCAAGCATTAAGTTAATTACAAATTCTTTTAAAACTGGGTAAAATTAAATGATAAAATGGCTTCTTCGTATCGGCGGGTTTCTTCTAGTTATTACTCCACTCGCCATCACAGGAATTTCTTATTTAAAAGCATATAGCAACCCTTATGGAACCGAAGACCTGTCTGGCATTGACGTTCCAAAGTTTAAGGAAGTTAACTTTGCATTCAAACATGTATTTAATAAGAAAAAATCCCTTCCCTTCTTAGGTTCAGCAATTATCGACATAGATGGTGACGGCACGCCCGAAGTCTTTCTTGGCGGTGGGTACGATCAAGCCGATTCAATTTTGAAATTTAACGGCGATGGATTTTCTGACGAAACCGCTATCCTTGGAAAAGGATTGGGCAAATCTGGGGGCGACACAACATATGGTACTGCCGTCATTGACGTTGATGCAGATGGTCGAACTGATCTGTTTGTTGCCCGTGATAGTGGCATCACACTCTACAAAAACACAATTGAAGGTTTTAAAGGCACCAAGCTAGACATACCTTTCAATTCCAAATCAACTCCTCTCTCAATTACATTAAGCGATCTTAATCATGATGGCTTTGCTGATATGTTCGTTTCAACTTACATCAAACTCGATCAGGTAGAGGGCGAAAATATTTTTAATAAAAAAGGTTACGGCGCATCTAGTCTACTTTTACTCAATAATGGAGATAACACTTTCAAAGACATAACAAAGGATGCAGGGATGGATTATATTCATAACACCTTTATTGCTGTGTTCTCAGATGTCGATCGCGATGGAGACCAGGATCTTGTTGTTGCCCATGACACGGGGCAGGTGCGCACATGGAAAAATGAGGGAAATCTTAAATTTACATCAGCAGAAAACCCCTCTTCTAAAGTTTACTCCTACCCTATGGGTGTTGGCATTGGTGATTATAACAATGATGCACATATGGATTTTTTCTTCTCTAATGTATCGTCCACACCACCGCGTTTTCTAGCCAGAGGCGACCTGCGTGATGACCAGGTTTTTCACACACCACTCATGTTTTTCCGCAACAATGGTGACTTCAAATTCTCTGACGTTGCCACGCAAACGCTCACAGCAAATTATGAATTTTCCTGGGGCACTGTTTTAGAAGATTTGAATAATGATGGTCGTGAAGACCTGCTCATTGCCCAAAATTACCACTCACTGCCATTACAGAAAATCTTTCGATTACCAGGCCGGGTATTATTACAGAAAAAAAACGGGACTTTCATGACGGCAGAAGACCCAATGGGATTAACAAATCGAAACTATGAAATCACACCCTTGATTGCTGATTTCAATAATGATGGTTACCGGGATGTCATTAGAGTTAACCTTTCAGGTAAGTCACTTGCTTTTATCAGTGCTGGTGGCAAGGCCAATTATTTTAAGGTCCAGCTTCCTGAAACAGTCAAATCTCTTGGGGCTCTTGTTGAAGTTCAACGGGGCGATGGTGTCAAGCTCACTCAACAATTCACAAGCGGTGAAGGCTTAGCTTCTGACCAATCACATGTGCTTATTTTTGGCATGGCTGACCAGACAGATATCAAGCAACTTACAATTCACTATGCAGATGGAACAAAAAAAAATCTGGGTCCACAAAAAGCAAATATGACATTTAAAGTCGAATAGTTTGCTATATAAGAAAGTCACAAAAATGGACAATGCAAATAATCAAAACACGGCTTTGTTCTGGACCGGACTTGTGGCAATGGTTGGCGCTCTTTTAGTTGGCATTGGTGAATTTATGTTTCAATACTCCCCAAGAGGCGGCTATGAAGGCACCGACTATTTGTACTTCCTGGATGTTAGTCAATGGCGCCTGACAGTTGGTCATTTTCTTGGCGTCTTAATGGCTCCTCTTTACCTAATTGGTTATTGGCATGTTGGACAAATGCTGCGCCCAGCAGGCCGCTGGATTTCAGCCAGTGTATTCGGGCTTGGAATTTATGCCTTTGTCATAGGAAATGTTTGGTTGGGTGGCCGGGTAAACCTTGCTCTTGTAGTTAAAGCTCGCGAGACTGCAACAACTGATCAAGCTCCAATGTTAAGTCAGCTATTACAGGACATAAGCGCTCATAACGAACCATTCATCAACATTGTTCGCGTTTTAATCCTTATTGTATCGCTATTAATGGCGTGGGGTATTTTAACAGGACGCTCATATTACCCCCGATGGGTTATTGCTTTCTTACCTATTATATTACTCATCATGATTTTTGTAAGTTATGTGACTATCCCTTCGATCGGCGGGTATCTATTACCAGCTGCAATGAATATTGCTCATTTCATTTTCTTTGCAATTTCGACAATGATCGCATCAAGATTAAAAAATGCCCGGTAATAACTGAGAACCTCATATGTCATTTTTAAAAACCTTTGCAAACCATCCATCGCAAGGTAGCTTTTATAGTGCGCTTTTTGCAGAGCGTAACATTCACGTTAAGAATAACGTGTCTTTTGGAGATTTACCTCGATACAAATTGGACATCTATCAACCTCACATTACTAACGCGAAGACACCCGTGATCATTTTCTATTATGGCGGTGGATGGGATAGTGGTGAGCGGCAAATGTATGGATTTGTTGGGAGCGCCCTCGCAAGCCAAGGCTATATTACAGTTATACCAGATTATCGATTATATCCTGAAGTCATCTACCCTGATTTTATGACAGATATTGGATTGGCCTATATTTGGACCAGGAATAATATTATGCCTGCAGGTGAGACAACCCCTAAAATATTTATCATGGGGCACTCAGCTGGCGCTCATATGGCAGCACTTTTTACTTATAATCAGAAATATTTATATTCATTAGATAAAAAAACACCCATGCCGGATGGTTTCATCGGTTTATCTGGACCTTACGGATATAACCCCCTCACTCATGAGCGCAGCGGTCATATATTTGAAAAAGTATCGGATGAAACAGAAGTTCAGCCCATTCATCAAGTTCGAAAAAACGCCCCACCTGCCTTACTACTACATGGCAAGAAAGATAAATTAGTTCTCACATTAAATGCATACCGAATGAGAGATGCCCTCCATGCTGTGGGGGCACAAGCTGAAGCAATAGAATTAGCAAAAGCGGGGCATATAAACTTACTCCTTGCGCTCTCAAAACCATTCCGGCACCGCTTGCTCGTTTTGAGCATGATTAATCGTTTTATCTCAAATAACATAAGATCAAATGATGATTAAGATGGTTACTTACCTTCTTTAAACCTAACTAAACATTTGAAAATCTACTCACTATAAAAGCTCTGACGTTAATCCTGATTACTATGAAACATAGTGATTAGGTGGCCCCATTCCTGGCAAGGTTTTTTCTCTTATTTTATTTTTTCGATTTCACAATGTCGTGAGCCAGGCTTTGTCCATCCTTTTTCTTGCTATGATATCAAAGTTGGAATCTAAAAATAAAGGAAAAATCATGACAAAAAAAATTGCTGCAATTATTTTAAGTTCTTTCCTATTTTCTAATGTCGCTATAGCCGACCAGCCTTTTGGAGGTAAGGCAGATGTCGAGTTTGCTAAAGAATTATGGAGCGTACTTATCAAGGAAAAACTAGTTGGTTCAAAACGCATTAACGTGCAACCTTTTGAAGGAAATGAACCACATGGTGCTATACAGCAAGCAACCGCGACAACCGTTACTGTCGGTGGTCGAACAGCTCGTGTACTTGTTAAGGCTAACCACGGTGGTAAGGATATTTCGATACAAGACGTTTATGCTAATCCAAACAAATATCTTGGAGCCTATACCGTGATGTTTAAAAGAGAAAAAGGGTATGACGCAGAAAATAAAAACTGGTTCTGGGCAAAATACACACCAAAAGGCGCGCTCGCAAAAAACCCAAAAGGTGCAATGATTGCAGGTCGATTTATGAAAGGTAAGTCGCAAGGTTGTATTGCTTGCCACAAAGGTGCTGGCGGCGAAGATTTGGAAACTCTTACTGAAAAATAATATTAATAGTTAATATAATTTCAAAAAAAGCAACTCTAACATGTTGCTTTTTTTATTCAAAACTTTGAATAAGTAATTAAATTTACAATTACATAGTTGTGAAGCCTGTTGAATTCTATCAAGATTTATCTTTAAGAAAAACGGGCTTCAATAGGTAGAATATTCGGTAAACTTGAAAAACTACCACGGCGTTCTTTTTTCTGATTTGGCCAGGTGAAACCGTTATCTCTAGGCTTTGAATCGCAACCACTAATACTTAAAATCAGGCATGCAAGCAAACAAAGAGATAATGCTTGAAAAACCCCTCTCCATATTCTTAAATTGCATTGCACAGCATGATGCTCCTTCTCACCTATAATAAAGTTTCATTATTAACTATAGGGTGAGAGATCCCAAATCACTTGATATGAACTTAAATTGAAAACAGCTTTAATACATATTTAGCACTTTGTATTTTTAATTTTAAAAAACACAAACTAGCTACATAATTTTTTTAGTTGAATTACTGTGATTAACTTGACAGTCATGAACTGTCTCCTTCAAAAATAGGAAAGAGCATTCAAATAGCCCACAACACAAACCGTGTTTTTATGTAATTTGAAAAGATTGGTAGCGGGAGAGGGACTTGAACCCCCGACACGCGGATTATGATTCCGCTGCTCTAACCAGCTGAGCTACCCCGCCACAATGGTATGAAATTTAAATGCTGGAACAAAAGCTTGTAGGAACTAATGGAAGCTTCGTCAAGTCGAAAAAATAAAGGAAAAGGAAAAAAATTCTCTCCTTTTCCTTTTTATCTATTTATTGTGAAACAACAGCTTCACTAACATAACTATCATTGGTTAAAGAACGTGAACGCCCTTTAGCAATTTTAGGAGCAGCAGCTTTGTTAAAGCGCAGCATAGTGAACAAACCTAGTGGCCGTAAAGAGCGACGCTCAACCAATTCAAGGCTCTCACATCCCATCACCCGATCAACAGGGAAAATCGGACGCCAACCAATAGTAGAAGCAAAAGGAGCCATCCGGCGCTCAAGCCACCCGCGTGTGCCATGGTCCTGACTAAAGTGATTAACCAAAATCACTTGGCCGCCTGGTGCACAAACGCGCTCAAGCTCTTCCATAACAACCTCAGGCTCAGGCACAACAGTCATCACATACATCGCAACGACGGTGTCAAACTTGTCATCATCAAAATCCAAGTTACGTGCATCCATCTCATGCAAGCCATCAATATTTTGCAGTTTATTTTTTACAATTCTGTTTTCTGCTTTTTTGAGCATTTCTGGAGACAAATCGACACCAGTAACACTTAAATGATCCCCATAACGTGGCAAAGAAAGTCCGGTGCCAACCCCAACTTCCAAAACAGAACCATCACGTTTATTCATCAAGTCAACAGCATGACGCCGACCAGCAGCCGCTACAGTCCCAAATGTTTGATCATAAACAGGGGCCCAACGACGATAGGCTGTAATTACAGCTCCACGGTCCATAACTGCTTTTTTTACTGCATCCACTTATAAAAGTCTCCTAAATCTCAACACTTTAAACAGTCCTCAAAGTGCGCCCTAATCCGCCAAACTTAGCAAGCCAGTTCTAGCAAGTCAGTCAAAGTGGCAAATTCAACCACTTAGTAAGGCTGGCACTTTGTACCAAATGTAAAAAATGCCACCCTTAACTAGTTTATTGAAACTTCAGTTTGATTTTTTGCAAACGCAGAAGCATCATCATTAATATCAATATCACTTGCAGCTATGGCCTTTTTAATCCAGCCGCCACCAAGAATACGAGACCGACCCTGTCCATCTTCATAAAGGACACAAGCCTGCCCAGGTGAAACCCCATCCTCACCAGTATGCAGTTCCACCAAAAAGCGACCATCACGACAAAGTAACGTGGCTGCTTGTGGAGGTTGGGTTGAACGCACCCGTGCATAAACAGGGATACCCTCTTCACCGATTTCTTCAATGGCCTGCGTACCAAGCCAATTAACATCTCTCAATTCAACAATTTTTGTGCTTAAACAATCCCGAGGGCCCACAATCACTTTTTTATTGATAGCATCAAGCTCTACAACATAAATCGGATCACCAAGGGCAACCCCGATACCACGTCTTTGCCCAACTGTATAATTAATTATGCCTTCATGACGCCCAAGAACGCGCCCATCAACATGAACAATATCACCGGGCTCTGCAGCACCAGGGCGTAGTTTTTCGATAACTTGCGAATATTTCCCCGTTGGAACAAAACAAATATCCTGGCTATCGGCCTTCTCAGCAACAGAAAGTTCATAATTCTCCGCAATGTCGCGTACTTCAGATTTGTGTAAATCTCCAAGCGGGAAGCGCAGAAAGTCTAATTGATCTTTTGTTGTCGTAAATAAGAAATAGCTTTGATCGCGATCATGGTCTTTCGCGCGTACCAATTCCCAGCCATCATCACCAAGCCGGCTAGATATGTAATGACCGGTCGCCATCGCATCAGCGCCCAAATCACGAGCAGTATCCAACATATCTTTAAATTTAATTTTTTGATTGCACATTATGCAAGGAACTGGCGTTTCGCCTGAAAGATAACTATTAGCGAAATCATCCATCACGCTGTCTGCAAAACGAGCTTCATAATCTAAAACATAGTGTGGAATACCAATTTTTTCAGCAACTCGGCGAGCATCATGAATATCTTGCCCAGCGCAACAAGCCCCTTTTCTGCCCACAGCTTCGCCATGGTCATAAAGCTGTAATGTTATTCCCACAACATCATAACCCTCAGCTTTTAACAGCGCGGCAACAACAGAGCTATCAACGCCGCCAGACATGGCAACGACAATACGACAGCTCGAAGGGTCACCCTCAAGTGACAGGCTATTTAGTTTTGTTTGTTTTGTGCTCGAATTTGTCATGCTACTAAATTTAACTATTTGCGCTAAATATAACAAGGTGCCAGCTTAACAAATGAGATATTATCCATGTCTGACAAAGAAAGTTCTTTAAAGACATAAGCTTACTCTCACTAGAAAGCCAACAAAATGTTAGGTGCAATTATATAAGTTACTTACTTTATTAGTGTTCAATTTCATCAAACCCTCTCCTTACCATAACTTATGAATAAAAGCGACAGCCGTTAAGAAAAAGCCTCACTTCTTTTCATTTAAAAAGTTATCAAACAAAAAAACTCCAATCATAGAGCCAAAAGAATGTGATCAGTTTATGGTGCACTATCAATATATTACAACTTTTACGGCAAAAAGCTAAGTTTAAACTGCGGTAAAAGTGTTAGACTTAAAGATAAGTCTTAACGCCGTAACATACAACTATGAACACGGCAAATAACGCCCACTCCCCGGCAATAAATGCCGAGCCAAATCAATGAAAATCTCTTTAAAAATTTCGAGAAATCAAAAACAGCATTGTTTTTATTGCACTTTTTTTCATTCTCAGCTTTTGGCCTAAAATCTGCTTATTCCATATAAAATTATGCGGCAAGCGGCTCACGTTCTTAAATTGAGGTGTCCGAATGGCAAAAGTAAAAAGATGGAAGTGAAAATGACTGCAGAAAAAATTATACCTTCAAATGCTTTAGCCTCAATTTCACAGGCAAAAAGCCAGACCAAAACGCAAGAATTACCCGCAAAACAAAATCATTCAGCTGATGTGTTTTCAAAACATCTCGATCAAAAACTAGATAATGTTGATAAAAAATCCGCACCCGTTGATCAGACCGAACGTGCAGATAGCCGCCGTCGAAATGAAGTCAACACAAA
>JAJFHW010000319.1 GCA_021775385.1 Hyphomicrobiales bacterium
TTAAATTTTTTTTATTTAATTAAAGTTTTTAAAAATAGTTCTGTAAAATTATCAAGCGCACCTGCATTACGTTCTAATTTAGCACGCAAAATAGCACCTTCCCAACCAATCCAGAAAAACCGAGCAAATTCAACACAATCCACATCAGCAGAAATCTCATTTTTTTGTTGTGCCTCTTTAAAACAAACAGAGGTTTTCTTTTGCCATTCTTCAAACACATCAATAAGTTGCTGGCGAAAGACAGTCGGTAGTGCTCCCATTTCCTGGCCCAAATTACCAATCAAGCAGCCTCTTTGAAAATCATGTTTAATCATATATTTTCTCAAATTTTCAATAAGATAGGAAAAACGTTCCAAAGGTGAATGAGTTTCATCAAGTAAAAATTTATCGAGCTTTACTGAAAACGATTTTCCATATGTCTCAATTAAAGTAGAGCCAAAATCTTCCTTACTTTGAAAATAATGATAAAATGACCCTTTAGGTACACCAACAGACCGCAAAATCTCATCCAATCCAGAAGCAGAAAAACCCTTCTCGGTCATTGTCACCAACCCAGCTCGAATAAGAGCTGTTTTTGTATCCCCGTAGCTTTCCACCTGCTTAGGGGGACGTCCTCTACGTTTAATTTCAACTGTGTTAGACATTTAATTTCCTACAAAAAATCATTTACAATTCTTTTTAGACCGATCGTCTGCAAAATGCAAGTGCCTCAAATAAAACCCAATGAAAAGCCAAAAGAAATCATTTATCGTGAAAATAAATTTTGATACTTGAATTTGATCAAAAAACATGTAACTTGCAAAAGTAAAGCTAACAAGACAAATCATATCTACAAACAATCGTTTACATGATACGCACCTCACTGGAAACTCTTCCAAAATGAAAAACATAATTGAAATTAAAAACATCAATAAGATCTACGACGGTGGCTTTCACGCACTCAAGGATATCAATCTCTCTATTAAAGAGGGAGAAATCTTCGCGCTCCTTGGCCCAAACGGCGCTGGTAAAACAACTTTGATCAGTACCATTTGCGGCATCGTCACCCCAACAGACGGATCCATAAAAATTGATGGATTCGATATTGAAAATGATTATCGCCACACAAGAAGGCTTATAGGTCTTGTCCCACAAGAGCTCACAACAGACGCATTTGAAACAGTCTGGGCAACGGTTAGTTTTACGCGCGGACTTTTTGGCAAAAAAGCAAACCCTGCTTATATCGAAAAAATTCTCAAAAACTTAAGTCTCTGGGATAAAAAAGATAACAAGCTCATGACCCTCTCAGGCGGTATGAAGCGCAGAGTGTTAATTGCCAAAGCCTTATCTCACGAACCACAAATCCTATTCCTGGACGAACCAACCGCAGGTGTCGATGTTGAGCTACGAAAAGATATGTGGAACATCGTAAGAGACTTGCGTGAAAGCGGGGTGACCATCATCCTCACCACTCACTATATCGAAGAAGCCGAAGAAATGGCCGATCGTATTGGTGTCATCAATAACGGTGAAATCATTTTGGTTCAAAACAAAACTGAGCTAATGCAAAAGCTTGGCAAAAAACAACTAACCCTAGAGCTCACTGAGAAACTAGATAAAATACCAGACACGCTCAAAGATTATGACCTGGAGCTGAAAGAAGGTGGCTCTCAGTTGATTTACACTTATGACACCACCCAAGAGCGAACCGGTATTACAACAATGCTTAACGCCATCAGTAACTGTCAGATCAAATTCAGAGACCTAAACACGAAGCAAAGTTCACTTGAAGAAATCTTCGTAGAATTGGTGAAAAAATAATCATGAACATTCAAGCAGTCAAAGCAATCTATAATTACGAAATGGCCAGAGCCTTCCGCACTCTTGGTCAAAGCATCGCATCACCTGTAATTTCAACCGCACTGTATTTTATCGTTTTTGGCTCAGCCATTGGCACAAGGATCACAGAAATCGACGGCATCTCTTATGGGGCCTTCATCGTTCCCGGCCTCATTATGTTCTCAATACTGACCCAATCAATTTCAAACGCTGCCTTTGGTATTTATTTCCCACGCTTCACTGGGACAATCTATGAAGTTTTGTCAGCCCCAATTTCGCCACTTGAAATCATCATCGGCTATGTTGGTGCAGCCGCTACCAAATCAGTCATCTTAGGCCTCATCATTTTGGCCACTGCTCACTTGTTTGTTCCCTTAGATATCAAACACCCATTTATAATGTTGCTCTTCTTGGTGCTCACGTCCCTTACTTTTGCGATGCTTGGCTTTATCATAGGTATCTGGGCAGATGGTTTTGAGAAACTACAAATCATCCCGCTTCTTGTCATCACACCGCTGGCATTCCTCGGAGGCACTTTTTACTCAATCAGTATGCTCCCACCGTTTTGGCAAACTGTGACGCTCTTTAACCCTGTTGTCTATCTCATCAGCGGGTTCCGCTGGAGCTTTTATGAAGTTGCAGATGTCAATGTCGGGTTAAGCCTCTTAGCCATCATACTCTTCTTAGGCGCCGCCATTGGAGTGATCTACTGGATCTTCAAGTCAGGTTATCAATTAAAGAGTTAAGTCGGACACATCACCGATTATTCAATTCTTTGATATTTCGCATTCTT
>JAJFHW010000320.1 GCA_021775385.1 Hyphomicrobiales bacterium
AAAAGATTGGTATATTCCTGAGTTAGACATCACCTATATGGTAACAAAACATATTGGTGTTGAACTAATCTTAGGTGTCTCGCAACATGATATCTCGTCAAAAGGAACTTTAGCTCCTTTGGCACCTGGTGTCGTCGCAGATACCTGGCTTCTTCCACCTACACTACTATTACAATACCATTTCAATCCAGATGGGAAATTTAGACCTTATGTTGGTGTCGGCCTAAATGTTACTTTCGCATTTGATGCAGAAGTTAAACCCATTCTTACTGCTGGAACAGGTTTAACAAGTGTCGAAATAGATACATCTGTAGGTATAGCTTTACAAGCTGGTTTCGATTACGAAATTAATGAAAAATGGTTCTTTAATGTTGATGCAAAATGGATCCACATGGAACCAGATGTCACTCTAAGAGGTGGTGCATTAGGCACTCAAAAACTCGAAGCAGAGATAAATCCATTCGTCATCGGTGTCGGTTTAGGTATGAGATTTTAAAACTCTACAAAAAACCATCCTTACTCCTATTGTATTTTCTTATTTCACAAAACCAAAAGCAGCCCCTTAACGGGGCTGCTTTTACTAATAATTTCAAAGATACGAGTAAAAGTTCATGCCTCAAATATTAAGTGTTGTTTCTCTCTGTATTATATCTTTTTTTTATTTTTCTAACTCATTTACCACGCAAACTAAACAAACGCTTATATTGCAATCCACCACAACAACCTATGATTCAGGTTTTTTAAATTACCTCTTGCCCATATATGAGAAAAAAACAGGTATCAGTATTTATCCTGTAATTTCCGGATCTGGAAGAGCCTTAATGAATGCAAAAAATGGAGATTGCGATCTCGTTCTCTTACATTCAAAACAGGATGAAATTGATTTCATCACTAATGGACATGGCATAAAAAGATACGATTTAATGTATAACGATTTCGTTTTAATAGGCCCATTAAACGACCCTGCTCTAATTAAAAATTCCAAAAATATTATCTCAGCTTTTAAAAGAATATCAGATCAAAAAAGTCTGTTTATTTCCAGAGGGGATGAAAGCGGGACACATAAAAAAGAAACATCGATTTGGGATATCACACCACAATCTAACTTAAGAAATAAAAAGTGGTATTTTGAAGCCGGAACTGGAATGGGAGCAACACTAAACATCGCAATCGCCAAAAATGCCTACGTATTATCAGATAGAGCAACATGGGAAACATTTCAAAACAAAGCAAACCATACAATATTATTTCAGGGAGATAATCTCTTATTCAACCAATATGGAGTTATATTACTCAAACATACCAACCAAAAGAAAACTGTAATCGCAACACAATTTATTAAGTGGTTGATTAGTGAGGAAGGACAATCGGTAATAGAATCATTCAAAATAAATGAGAAACAATTATTCTTTCCAAACGCACTCAAAACAATACAAAAAAGCAGACAATTCATGAGCGACAAACGCCGTTCATGAGAAAAAATTATATAGAATGAATTATCCTCCATCAGTCAAAACAACTTTAAACCTTCATTAACCAGCGCCTAACAAACTGTCAGTCATCAAATCAATTAGAAGGCTGTAGTTAAGAAAATGAATGAAGAGCCAAGAGGTATTAAAACATCAATTTTTTTTGGATGTTTGATTATTCTAGCGTCGAGTTTTATCTCACTGGCACCGCAAGAAAATAAGTCAATCGCTGTGGTGGTCTCACCTTGGGCAGAACCATACCATATAGTAAACGTCATTAGTGCAGCTGGCGGAGTGGTCAAAACCCAAGATAGTAACCATTGGATTGCAATATCACAAAACGACAGCCCAAATCTGATTAAAAAATTATATAATAATGGCGCTATTTTAGTAATCAACGCAGACTTTGTAACAGCGTGCTTCAAACTATAAAACGATAGGTAATTTCTCAAATGAAGAAAATTCAAACAGTCCTACCCAGCGACGATCTAAATAACCTTAGAGAAAATTACAGCAAGTTATTTATACCTTTTTTATGGCTCAATGTTGCGACTGTAATTTTAGTAAGTTGGTTGAACAGTCATCATCTTATTTATGTAACTAGTCTAATAGCAATTATTTCAGCTCTAGTACCAACAATATCTTGGTACAAAAATAGAGTGAAGCCAATAACTCGTTATCTCTCAGCTGCATCCCTCGCAGGGTTGGTTGCCCTTATGTTAGTTGGTATGGAAGGCAATTCTCTGCAAATCGATGTGCATATGTATTTCTTTGCTACACTTGCGATTTTGGCTGGGTGGTGTGATTGGCGATCAATATTAGTAAATGCAACAATAGTAGCCATACATCATGTTTTACTCAGTTACATTTACCCAGTAGCTATTTTCCCAACAGATACCAGCATTATAAGAGTTCTACTCCACGCCGTAATACTTATAATTGAAACAGCAGTAATTATATGGATCATCAATCAATTAAATTCAGCTGTAGAAAATGCATCCATCTCAACTCAAGAAGCGCAACGGTCACAAAAACAATCTGAATTGCTCTCGAAAAAACAAAAAGAAAATCACGACAGCGAAATTAATCGTCAAGAAGAAGTGAAAAATGCAATTTTTCAATTCAAGGATGATATTCAGGAAGTTTTGAATACAGTTAGGCACACAACTCAAACACTAGATGATACTGCCCATTCATTAAATAATATTGCCACTAGCACCTCCGAGGAAGTCCATTCTGCCGACGAAGCTACAAGCAAAGCCTTAAATAGTGTTCAAGTCGTAGCCAGTGCCAGTGAAGAACTTTCATCTTCAATAAATGAAATTTCGTCTCAAATACAAACCACCCAAACAATTGTCAACAAAGCAACATCAAATGCCCAAACTGCAAATTCAAAAATTAATGGATTAGCCGAGACAGCGCAAAAAATTGGAGAAGTCATTAACTTAATAAGTGAAATAGCAGAACAAACAAATTTATTAGCTTTAAATGCTACTATTGAAGCAGCACGAGCTGGTGACGCTGGCAATGGCTTTGCAGTGGTTGCTTCGGAAGTTAAATCTCTAGCAACTCAGACAGCACGTTCAGCAGAAGAAATTAGCCTTCAAATATCTCAAATTCAAAGCGCAACATCAGAAGCAGTAAATGCCATAAGAGAAATTTCAGAAAATATGATCGAGGTAAATGAATACACAACATCCGTATCTAACTCAATTGAACAACAAAACATAGCAACCGGAGAAATATCACAAAGCATTCACTCAGCAGCTAAAAACACTGAAGAAATAACTAAAAACATCAAGAATGTTTCATCATCTGTCACACAAACAAATAGCTCAGCTAAAGATGTTCTTTCATCTTCAGAAAAGACCAATGAAGAAACAAATGCTTTGAATAAAACCATCGATGAATTTTTAACAAAAATTGAAGCGGCATAAAAATAATCAAATTCTCAAAAGTGAGTTAACCCAAATATATTCTATGGGGGCCTTCTTAAGGAAACAGAAGGCCCTAGCCATAACTGGTTCAATTTGGATGATGGTGTTTTTGAAAAATTGAGAAAAAATTTTAGCCGGAAAGTATGCTCAACTTCAGGTCTATGATCCAATGTCAACAATCATAGCTATAACAAACATTGAGAAATGAAGAGAGCTTATTAATAAAAAAGCAAACCAATCATTTCTCAATTAAAAAAACTATAAGTTATGAATTAAAAATCCCAATAGCTTGATATCTAGTACAGTATCTTAAGCATGGAGATGAAATACCTTATTCATAATCTTCCATGATCCATCCAATTTTAGCATGTTAAAATAATCTGTGAACTTATGGCCTGTCCAGTTATCAAGGTCCAATTTGACCTGTGCTGTGGTACCGACTAAATCTATTTTTGAGATATTAAATTGGAGTTCGGTTGCAGCCCCATTTTCATCATGCCAGTCAAACAATTTTTGGATTGGGCCAGCAAAGAGATCTTCTCCAATATATCCGTAAATAGTTGCCTCATCCGCAAAAGCTGGTTTCATTTCAGCACCGCTACCCGATATTGCTCCATTAATATAATGCTGAACAGTTTTTTTAATCATTTCGATGTCTTGTGCATTTTGAACTTCATTGGCCATTTCAATATTCCTTTAAGGCTAAAAAATGAGTGGGGGGTTAAAATTATAATTCCATTGTTGCTAAGGTATTTTCTTCTAATTTAATTTCATCAAACCAATTTAAAATTTCAT
>JAJFHW010000033.1 GCA_021775385.1 Hyphomicrobiales bacterium
CTGAGATTTTGATGAACCGTCAGGAAGTTTATTCTTATTTGCTTGATGTGTTCCCTGAACTTTTTCCAGAAGATCACAGTCCTTATGACGTTGTCTCTATAAACCAAGATGAAGCGGTTCTTGCCTTTCAAGCGAATGAAACACATCTTCGCCCTGGTGGCACGGTTTCAGGCCCAGCGCTTATGACACTTGCTGATTTGGCCATGTATGTTGTGATTTTGGCCCATATTGGCCCTGTTGCATTAGCCGTGACGACAAATTTAAACATTAATTTTATGAGAAAGCCATCTGCTGGACGGTTGCTTGGGAAAGCGCGTTTGTTAAAACTTGGCCGCTCGTTAGCTGTTGGAGATGTATCTATCATCTCTGAGTTTGAGCCAGAAAAGGTCGTGGCGCATGCTACCCTTACATATTCAATCCCACCGTTAAAACATTGAGGAAATGATCTATCTCTCTATTAAAGCTCAGTAAATAGCTTTGCGCAAAAATTAAGCATAAAGCGGTTTGCCCCCTCTGCTTCCTTGAATAATCTATGTTATATTTCATTACACATTTGTGATTTGGAGATTTATCTGGTGCGCTTCTTTAAGCTAAAACACAGTGGCTCGTACTTGCCGCCTCTCACTTGGTTGATCATGGCAAGGCTGATTTTGGCTGCCTTTTTAATCAACATCTCTTCACCGGCCTTTAGTGTCGGGGGAGATGAAAACAGGTTTACATTAAATGCACGGCCTTCATTTGAAACTGTGCCGACTGATAAAAAAGCTTTGTATGAAACGGCCCAGGCCCAAGGCTATTGTTCTGAGGTCCTCAAGATTGAACAAGAAGGCCTCGTTCAATCTCGACCTGAATTTAAAGACCGCTTTGCGACTGATGTAATCCGCGATAAAGTTGATCAAACAGCACTTGAAATTTATGCACTTGGTTATCGTCGTTGTCAGGCACTTCGGCACTTGAGCAGAGTGCTTGCTGTTCCTAAATTGAAAGCAGGGATTGCACCTTATGCCCCTCTTCTATCGAGCACTCCTAAAAAAATTACAAACGAAGATACACGCTTTACTCATTTTACTCCCAAGCCCCGGCTTGGTATTTTCTTCAAAAAAAATTCAGTAGCGCTCAACAAGTTAATTGACGACCGCTCTCGCCCGAAAGGTCTTGACCGCCCGATTGATTGGGCCAGATCTCAAATGCCTCTTGATGAAGAAATTTTACTCCATACGGCTTTTACTGATTTAGTGATCCTAGCGATTTGCCATTCTCACAAAGAAGCTTACAAAGACCTTGGTAAATTTTACGACGTGCAGTTTTCCGTGATTGACCCTTTTGTAAATTATGGGCTGTTTCGTCAGGCACTCTACCTGGACATAGATACCAGGCAGATGAAACAACGTCTTCGAAACGTTGGGTTGGCTTTACCACCTTCAGTGATACAAGACCTTGATCAACAAAGTTCTTTAAACCAATTATATAAACACCCTCGTCTAGCACGGCTTTTTAAGCTTTGTCGGTCTTATTAACTTCTCTCTCACGGCTAATCCATGAGCTAAAGCTCATGGGCCTCCGAGGGGCGGTGCTAGGCACCGGGCTGCGCTGGCGCTTCGCCATGTCCCTCATCCCGAAGTGGGCTAAGCTCCTTCTTCGTAAAGGTTGTTTATTGTTGCAGATGCCCACCAATATCTTAATCTGTTTTCTCTCACGGCTAATCCATGAGCTAAAGCTCATGAGCCTCCGAGGGACGGTGCTAGGCACCGGACGCTCGTGGCGTCATGTCCTGGCGCCGAAAAAGCGCCACTCCTTCTTTGTATAGATAAATTTGCTATGGTTTTTATGCCGCCTTCTTATTCTTATTGGCCTGGGTCTTTTGGAGGTAAGACCTCTTACATAAGATCAATATGTTTCAATTTTCTAGGAGTTTGATGAGCAGTACCTATTTTACAAAAAGTGCTTCACAAAAAGTTTAGTGTTTGTGAAAATGTATTAGAAGGTTTTTCTTGTAATTCTTCTATTAAGCACTCATCTAGTTTACAACAGAAAAAGCATATTTCACTAAGAGATGGAATGAGGATCTTATGATCGATTTATATAGCTGGAGCACACCTAACGGCTGGAAAGTTTCAGCCGCCCTTGAAGAGCTTGAACTGCCTTACAGCGTTCATGAAATTGATATTAGTACTGGCATTCAAAAAGAACCTGATTTTTTAAAGATCAATCCGAATGGTCGTATTCCGGCAATTGTTGACAGGGATGCTGATGATCTCACTATTTTTGAGTCTGGTGCTATTTTAGTTTATTTAGCAGAGAAAACTGGCCGCCTGATGCCAACTGACCTCAAGGGCCGGTTTGAAGTTATGCAATGGCTTATGTTTCAAATGGGCGGTGTTGGGCCGATGCAGGGACAAGCTCATGTGTTCTATAGATATTTCCCTGAGAGGCTACCAGCTGCTATTGAGCGCTATCAGAAAGAAACGAAGCGACTTTACACTGTATTAAACGACCGGCTTGCAGAGGTTGAGTATTTAGCAGGCGATTATTCAATTGCAGATATAGCGAATTGGGCTTGGGTCCGCAAATATGAGTGGGCGGGTGTTAACATTGATGATTTGCCGCATTTAACCAGGTGGCTCACTGCCCTTGAAGCGCGTCCTCAATTACAAAAGGGATGCCGTGTGCCCTTTGAAACTGCTTTTGATAAAAAAGAAGATACGTCTGAATTCGTGAAGGGTATTCAGGGTATTGTGACTTGATCTCTCACTCACAGCTATTTCACGCGCGTTTTTGTTGCGCTTCAGTTGCCTACTGGCAAGCGCACAAACCAATTGGGGTGGCGTTAGCTCCGCAAGTTGTGATTTGATTGCTGATGCTCCAGATACTATATTTTGTCACAAAGGTTGTTTTGCAAATATTAGGGATAACTTTGCGTTTGGAGGCACCAACATGAGTACCAATCAGATTAATCGCCGTCGCTTTATAACAGCTACTGGAGCTATGATCGCAACAGGAGCTTCTGGTTTATTGTTGCCTGCACATGCCAATAACCTTGCCCCCACACCCACAATGCGCGGAGGATCAAACAACTACCGCCCAGGTGCGCCTATCGTAGAACGTATTGGTGGAGGCGGGTTTTGGATGAGTGGAACTGTTCGCCGAGCTGGAGACGGGGCGCCGTTAGCGGGGCAACGTATTCAAATTTGGGCTCATACAACGGAAGGGTACGAGAGCGAACCACAAAGTCATGGTGCAACTCTTACTGATGAAAAAGGGGAATTCCGCCTTGAAATGCCGCAGATCGTTCCAGCCTTTGGGCAACCTCATGGTCATCTGGCCTATGATAGTGACGATTACAAAACGGTCTTTCTGCGACCTGTCATGCCTAGCTCAAAAGACTTGAAACTCGAGGCTCATTTCGTACTTGAACCATCCTGATAAAATGCGTTCAACGAAACATAAATTAGGCCGTAGCGTTCTTTTTTGGTGCGCTTTAGTAGCTGCTATCGCTTTACCACTCCTGTTTGCAGCAATGAGCCCTCTAATTGCTTGGAGAAGCCCTGTTTATATTGCTGCATGTTTTGCTGGGACTTTTAGCCTCGGCCTATTGTTGCTTCAACCTCTATTGATTGGTGATTATATGCCAAGTCTTCCAAACCATTTGGCTAGGCGTGCTCACCCTTTCGTTGGTGCACTGCTTCTTGTCGCTGTTGTTGTGCACGTTGGTGGGTTGTGGATTACCAGCCCTCCAGACGTCATTGACGCTCTTACTTTTACGTCTCCGACACCGTTTTCAAACTGGGGGGTTGTTGCCATGTGGGCACTCTTTGCAACCACGGCCTTAGCCATGTTTCGACGACGATTACAACTGCGCGCTCGAAACTGGAGTATAGCTCATAGCCTTTTGGCATTGGTGATTGTAATCGGGACTGTGGTACATGCAATTCTTATAGAGGGAATGATGGAGACCTTTTCGAAAATCATCTTATGCATGTTGGTTCTTACAGTCACAATAAAACTTATTTTTGGCTTAAGGGTCTGGTCAAACTTGCGTACTTCACCAAAGCGATGATTTTAAATCATCTTAATCAAAGAAGCCGTAATATTTTTTTTGGCACTTCAGTTGCCCACTAGCAACCGCTCTAGCTCTTCGACTTTAGCTGCTCTTCTAACGCTTTGATGCGGTCTTGGAGTTTGTCGTTTTCGTCTCTTGCTTTTGCGGCCATTTCTTTTACGGCTTCGAATTCTTCGCGCTTTACGAGGTCCATGTCGTTGAGCATTTTTTCACCTTGAGAGCGGAATAGCTGTTCAACTTCCTGGCTAACGCCTTGGGCAGCGCCGGCGGCATTGGTCATAATTTTTGCTAGCTCATCGAAAAATTGATTTCTCAGTTGTGACATGATGTTTCTTCCAGACTAATAAAGTGAGATCGCGCCATTGACTTAAGTTGGACACGTTTGTTGATTACTTTTTCTCATTTATGACACTCAAAAGGCTATTGATCAAGACTACAGAAACTGTGTGATTGGGAGACTAACAGAAGTTCATTTTGATCAGTTTGGGAAAATGTGCGAGACCTTATTGCAAGCTTGGTGATTTACTTATTTTTCAAGATGATCGTCAGGCTTAACAAGTTGATAAAAACTGTATTATAAACCACTGTAATCTATTCATTTTTAAAGTTTTACCTATATTACATTATCTTGACTTGACACTCCCCCCTCCTCCCCCCACTCTCTCGCCAAAATTTAGTCATCTTATATTTTTTTAGTTATAGAGGATTTCCTTCCATGAACGGCGTGCTTCCCTTTCCTGATATTGGTGAAATTGCCTTAAGTATCGGCCCTATAGACATTCGCTGGTATGGTATGGCTTATGCTGTAGGATTGTTGCTTGGCTGGGTTTATGTTCGGCGTCTCGTTGAAAATGATGGTTTATGGGGTGGGTCTTCAGGCATTAAAGCCAATCATATTGATGATTTTCTCTTATGGGCCACTCTTGGTGTGGTTTTAGGGGGGCGGATTGGTTATGTCCTTTTTTATCAACCTAGTTTTTATTATGAAAACCCAGAGCAAATTTTTTACCTGACTAAAGGTGGTATGGCGTTTCATGGTGCTATTTTAGCAGGAGCGCTAGTGGCATACTTGTTTGCTCGCAACCGACAGTTAAGCTTCTTATCTTTAGCTGACGCAGTTGCAGCATCTATTCCCTTAGGGCTGATATTTGGTCGCATAGCTAATTTTATTAATGGAGAATTATGGGGACGTGTTACGAATGTGCCCTGGGCTATGGTTTTCCCTGGTTCTGATGGTCAACCTCGTCACCCGTCTCAACTATATGAAGCAGCTTTAGAAGGGCTGCTTCTCTTTATTGTTTTGAGGATTGCCACCCATTATTTTCATAAACTACAACAGCCTGGCTTCATTACTGGCTTGTTTTTAGTTGGGTATGGTCTTGGACGTAGTTTTGTTGAGCATTTCTTCAGGCAACCAGATTTAGATCACCCTATTAGTATTTATACGCCGCTTACTGCGGGGTTATTGTACTCTCTACCGATGGTAATCATGGGTATTTACTTAATTTATCGTGCGAAGACTAAAAAACTTGCAAATTAATTGATGAATTCTATGCATGTCTATAGTCAAAGCTAAATTGAACAGTTATAAGTTTGCGGAATGTCAGATAACAAACAAACATTGCTCGAGCAGCAACTGAAATCATATATCAAAGCCAAAGGCCCTGTTTCTGTCAGGGCCTTTATGGAGGCGTGCCTCTATGATCCTATGCATGGATATTATAGACAAGGTAACCCGCTTGGCGCTGAAGGTGACTTTATAACTGCACCTGAAATCAGTCAGATGTTTGGTGAAATGCTCGGTATTTGGTGTGTGACAACCTGGCAAGCAATGGCCAATCCTGTACCACTCCAAATCATTGAATTGGGGCCTGGTCGCGGTACGCTTATGGCTGATATATTGCGCTCTCTTCAGCTGCTGCATCCCGATTTTGAAATGCTTAGTGTTCACCTGGTTGAGCGTTCAGCCACTCTAAAAGAGACACAAAAGAAAACCTTAGCGAATTCACCCTGCCCGATATTTTGGTACAATTCTTTAAATGAAGTACCTGAAGGTCCTTCAATTATTATTGCGAATGAATTTCTTGATTGTTTTCCTATTCGGCAATTTATAAAAACTGACAAAACATGGCACGAACGAGTTGTTGGGCTTGATGCGCAAGATGGTTTTGTCTTTCTTATTGGAAACGAAGTCCCGCGCGGCGCTATTATTCCTTCGCGTTTATTTGATGCTGAGCCAGGGTCTATTTTTGAATTTTGTCCTGACTTTGAAATTGTCATGAAAGATGTTTGCCGCATGTCAAAACGGCACCCTATGGCAGCTCTCTTCGTCGATTATGGATTTGAAGGCCCGCAAACGGGGGAAACCTTACAAGCCCTTAAGAGCCATAAGTCTGTCTCTCCTTTTTTCATGCCAGGAGATGTTGATTTAACCGCACATGTAGACTTCACTGCTTTGGCCGCTTTAGCGGTTGCAAATGGTTTGAAATGTTATGGTCCACGCGATCAAGGAGCGTTTCTTTCTCAATTGGGTATTGGAGCGCGCGCAGAAATTTTAGTTAAAAATGCAAGTGAAGAGCAAATAGAAAAACTTGCCAGCGATGTTGTTCGCTTGGTTGCTCCTGAACATATGGGTGCCCTATTTAAGGCCCTTTGTGTCACCGGTCCATCACTTGATATTCCCGCTCCATTTGACCAGAAGGTAATGTCTCAAAATGTCACGTCGTAGAATAGAAACTGATGCGCTTAGCATTCAAGGTATCTCGCATGGTTTTTTTACTAAGATTGGCGGCGTGTCTGAAGATGTTTATGCCTCGTTAAACTGTGGATTTGGTTCAAATGATGAGACGACTAATGTCTCGCAAAACAGATCTATTGTTACTGAAATTCTCGGCTTACCTGGCGCTAGAATAAACACGCCTTATCAAGAGCATAGTTCTGATGTGGTGATTACCGATGAGGGGTGGTGTTACAAAGACGCCCCTAAGGCTGATGCTGTTGTGACCAATACGCCCAATGTTGTTATTGGTATTTTGACGGCTGATTGTGCTCCTGTGCTTTTTCTTGATAATGTCAATAAAGTTGTGGCTGCGGCTCATGCTGGATGGCGCGGTGCCGTTGGTGGGGTTTTAGAAAATACAATTGAGAGCATGCGCTCTTTAGGTGCGCAAAGACGGCATATTACGGCCGTGGTTGGTCCTTGCATTGGACAGGACAATTATGAAGTTGGGGAAGAATTTTACGAGCAATTTCGCTCGGTTGATCCTGATTATGATAGTTTCTTCAAACGTAATGAAGAAACTCAAAACCAACATTTTAATTTAAGTGGGTTTGCTGTTGCTCGTTTAGAGAAAATTGGCATTCAACGTTCCCTTTCCCTGCCGCTTTGTACTTATGAAAACACGACTCAATTCTTTAGTTATCGCCGCAATACGCATAACAGTGTGGCAGATTATGGGCGGCAAATGTCGGCTATCGTCATAAACTAGTGTATTTTTGTCGCATTTTTTTCATATTTCACCAGCTTTCGCTCATAACACCCACCTAAATCGTCACTTTGACTGGACGATCATTTCCACAATAGGTAATGATATGATTCTACTAGGGTGCCGGTGTGTGTCCTTGTTGTAATGCGTATTTTGTTGTCACCGGTCAATACAGAGGTCTGTTTTACAGGCAGAATCTGATTTGAGGGGTTAAAAGGTGACAGATATGTGCACTTCATTTTCGTATTTCTTTCTGAGAATGGCGCGTTTCTCAATAAATTTCATATCATTAAGATCTCTTGTTAGATTAAAGTCTCTTGTTAGATTAAAGTCTCTTGTTAGATTAAAGTCTCTTGTTAGATTAAAGTCTCTTGTTAGATTAAAGTCTCTTGTTAGATTAAAGTCTCTTGTTAGATTAAAGTCTCTTGTTAGATTAAAGTCTGGCGCGCAATTTCTTTTGCTTAGTCTCTTGATTGGTGCCCTCTCTGGTTGTGGAGCGTCGTCTAATTTAGCCTCTAATTTTGGGCTTCAAACAGAACAAGATAGCAAAACAGCGCAACTTCCTTCTAAGTTGAGATCCGTTGGCTTTGCACCACTTGTTGGAGTCCCAGCTTCTGTTTCAACAAAAATGCTCACTGCTTTAAAAGCAAAAACTAGAGCAAAAAATATTCCAGTCACTGAAGAGATCGCTAAAGCTGGTTATCTTGTTCGTGGTTATTTGGTTGCCTCCCCCCATAGTAAGGGTGGAAAACTTTCTTATATCTGGGACATCAATGACAAAAAAGGTGTTCGTATTCACAGAGTTCTTGGCAATGAAATTTTGAAGGGCGGCAAAACTTCAAATGGCTGGGCACTGGTAAATGACCAGGTCATTGATAAAGTTGCGGATGCCTCTAGTGGTAAATTAGCTAGCTGGTTCTCAAGCGCGCGCAATCGTTTGCCTGTTCAAAAACAAAGCCCGCAAAATGGTTCGCCCAAACGTATCAACCAGATCGCTAAGCTTGATGAGCGTGCTCCTGATGGCACGCCAGGTGATCCTATTATCACTGGTGCAGTTAGTAAGGCTCCTCGAGGACTATTAACACAAGTGAAACCTGTTGTCGGAGCCCCTGGTGATGGACGTATTTCTTTAACAAATGCACTCCGTAGAGAATTATCTAAAAATGGTATTGCTCTTTCTAATCGAAAAATAAATGGCTCTTACACTGTTCAGGGCTCTGTGAAACTAAATAGAGTTTCAGGTAAGTCAGAAAAAGTGAACATTGTTTGGAAAGTTTATGATGCCACCGGTAACCGTGTTGGGACCGTTTCACAGAACAATGTAATACCAACCGGCTCACTCAATGGAGCTTGGGGTCCAACGGCTGTGGCTGCCGCTTCCGCTGCGGCTAAAGGGATAGTCAAGTTACTACCAGCTAAGAAATAATTTTAACTTCAGATATGAGCTTTAAGTTTAAAATATCTGCAGTTAATTGGACTAATTGGGCCTAGAGTTGTTTACAGCTCTGGGCTCTCTTGTTATGAAGCCATGGATGTTTATAAAAGTGTCATAATTTATCAATTTACAAATAAAAATTAGGCACATGCTGCGGAGACATATCTCATGAAATTGGTTGCTGGTAATAGTAATCATCAACTAGCAGAAGCTGTTGGTGCCTATTTGAACCTTCCTCTTACCAAATGCGTTGTAAAACGTTTTGCTGACATGGAAATTTTTGTTGAGATTGAAGAAAATGTAAGGGGGGAGGATGTTTTTGTTTTGCAATCAACCTCTTTTCCTACCAATGATCATTTGATGGAACTACTCATTCTTATTGATGCATTGCGACGCTCTTCAGCAAAACGAATTACAGCTGTTGTTCCGTATTTTGGCTATGCCAGACAAGATAGAAAGCCTGGACCGCGCACTCCTATTTCAGCAAAGCTTGTAGCGAATATGATTACACAGGCTGGTGCTGATAGAGTGCTTACTGTTGATTTGCACGCACTGCAAATTCAAGGCTTTTTTGATATTCCGACCGATAATCTTTTTGCAGCTCCTACCATGGTGAAAGACATAAAAGAAAACTTTGATCTTAGCAAAGTCATGGTTGTTTCACCTGATGTTGGTGGTGTTGTTCGCGCTAGAGACCTTGCGAAACGCATCAATGCACCACTGGCCATCGTTGATAAACGACGTGAGCGGGCGGGAGAATCTGAAGTGATGAGCGTTATTGGTGATGTAGAAGGCTATGAATGTATTATGGTTGATGACATCGTTGATAGTGGCGGCACGTTGTGTAATGCCTCTGATGCTTTGCTTGCACGCGGTGCTAGCGAAGTTAGCGCTTATATCACTCATGGAGTGCTTTCTGGTGGTGCAGTTGCCAGAGTGACTTCGTCTTCCTTAAAGAATTTAGTGATTACGGATAGCATCCAGTCAACTGAAGCGGTTCGAGTTGCTCATAATATTCGTGTCATATCAATTTCGACACTCATTGGTGAAGCGATTGCCAGAACTTCTGGCGAGAAATCTGTTTCAAGTTTGTTTGAGTAAGCACGAAATTATATGTTTTTGAAACACAAAAAGGCTCGAAATTTCGAGCCTTTTTTTTATTTTTTATAGCAAGTAATTTGTTTTTGAAATTAACTAGGTGATGGTCCGAAAACTAGCACTGCGTTCAACCCGCCAAAAGCGAAGCTGTTTGACATTGTGTAGTTTACTTCTGTTGAACGACCTTCATTTGGAATATAATCAAGATCACATTCGTCACCAGGCTCATCGAAACCAATTGTGGCTGGAAGGTAGTTATCTTCCATAGCTTTCAAGCAAGCAATTGCCTCGATACCACCACCTGCGCCAAGAGCATGACCATGCATGGATTTTGTCGAAGAAATTGGTGTATCTTTTGCTCTATTGCCAAAAACGCGTTTAATTGAACGTGTTTCGTTGATGTCGTTTACGACAGTCGCTGTACCGTGAGCATTGATATAGTCGATATCACTTGGTGATAGGTCTGCATCTTTCAATGCAAGCTCCATAGCACCCGCTGTACCGTCAATATCAGGGTTGACCATGTCAGCTGCATCAGCCGTCATACCAAAACCTTTAATTTCAGCCAAGATATTTGCACCGCGTTCGACTGCATGCTCATATTCTTCCAGCATTAAGATGCCAGCACCTTCCGCTAGAACTGTACCGTTACGGTGTTTAGAGAAAGGATAAAGACCAACAGGGCTAAGCACACGCATTCCTTGCCAAGCTCTTGTTGTGCCCCAAGCTAGTGATGCTTCTGCGGCGCCACCAAGACCAAAATCAACCATTCCTGATTTGATCATATTGTACACAAGGCCAATAGAATGAGTTGCTGTTGAGCAAGCACTAACAACACCAAAACATGGCCCTTTAATGCCATATTCTATTGAAACATGTGCTGGAGCTGAAGAACCGATAGTTTTAAGCAGTGTTAGCGGGTGTGTTGCCCGTTTTTTAAGCTCAAAAAGTCCGCGATAGCTATCTTCTAAGGTATTAATACCACCTACCCCAGAACCGATAATAGCAGCTGCACGCATGCCATCTTCCGGAGATAATGGCATTGTCATACCAGATTGCTTGACAGCTTCTCTAGCAGCGATACCAGCGAATTGAGAATAACGATCTGCCATCAAGAATTGCTTTGGAAGCCCCTCTTCTTTTGGATCGAAATCTTTTACTTCGCCAGCAATTTTAATTTGCAAGTCTTCTGTATTATAGGTTTTTGCATCAGTGATGCCGCATTCGTGCTGCTTAATAGCAGACCAGAAATTGTCGACCCCGATACCAATAGACGAAATAACGCCTGTACCTGTTACAACGACACGCCTTGTTTGTTGATTACTCATTAAATTTTTAAGGACTTAAATCTTAAGCCCCTTAAAACCTTTCTACTCGAAAAAAAATAAACTCGTTTATAGTCTCGTTTGCAGCAATTTCCTGCTCTACGAACTATTAGCCATTAGCTGAGACGAGTTCTTTCACTTTATCAACTACGGAGCCCACAGTTTTAAAGTCTTCGACTTCTTCATTGGCGTTGTATGGAATTTCAATACCGAATGTATCTTCGATATCGAAAACAATAACAGCCAAGTCAAGTGACTCAATATCAAGTTCACTTAATGGTGTTTCCATCGGAATTGTTTCCGGTGGTTCTTTCATATTTTTTTTCAAAATATCAATAATTTTTTGTGCCACATCTTCCATATGCCGCTCTCCTTCATTCGCAACATTTGCATCATTCGCAACATTTGCATCATTATTTGCAACATTTGAGCAAATAAAACATTACTCTTAAATGTAAGTGCTAAATTAGACCCTCGAAAAGCGCAAGAAAACTTTTAGAATAACGTTAAAATGCGATTTGATTGTCTCTTTGGGTTTAAGTTTTATAGCAATATATATGATCCTTTAATGTGCTGTTAACGGGCACGCCACTCACACATTTAATCGGAACAAATTTCATGCTATTATGTAATTCATATAGTGTGTTGCTTCCTCTTTGAACAGGCCAATTTGTCTGATCATTGTTCAACATCTCCCACTTGGCTGGCAAAAGGCGCATAAAATGGATGAAAAATCAAGCATCAACCACACAAATTCTGAATATCCGTGGCAAAAATGTTACCCTGAAGGGGTGGATTGGGCTGGAAAATTCGTCGGAAAACCTCATTTTCATCTTTTAGATCAATCAGTTAAGTCCTATGCCCCCTTGATTTGCACATCATTTGTGGGGAGGGACCTTACCTATCAGGAAATTGGTACAAGAGTTGATAAATTGGCAGCTGGTCTCCAGGGAATGGGGATTGGGAAGGGTGACAAGGTTGGTTTATTCCTACCAAACAGCCCCACTTATGTGTCTTTTTATTTTGCTATTTTAAAGACAGGTGCAACTGTTGTTAACTATAATCCACTTTACACCGTTGAGGAGTTAAGTTTTCAGGTCAAAGATAGTGAAACCAGCCATATGGTCACGCTTGATTTAGAGCTTTTATTTGATAAATGCGAAGCACTTATGGTTAACAATGTCTTAAACCATACAATTGTCGCATCTTTTCCTTCTTTATTGCCTCCCGTTAAATCTCTGCTTTTTAAACTGTTTAAAGGGAAAGATTTGGCCAAAATCTCGGCCTCTTCTCAGGCTGATAAATGCATTTATGAAGAGGATTTACTCAACACAAACGCCTCCTTTTCTCCCGTTGATATTGCCCCTAAAACTGACATTGCTGTTTTGCAATATACGGGTGGCACCACTGGGCGTCCTAAAGGAGCGATGCTAACTCATGAAAACATTTCCATTCAGACAGAGCAAATAATGCGTGCATGCCTCACTTTGCGCAAAGGGGAAGAGGTAACAATGGGAATTTTGCCCTTCTTTCATGTATTTGCCATGACTGTTGTTCTCAATTTAGGGATTGGAATTGGCGCACGCTTGTTACTTATGCCCAAATTTGAGATGAAAGATGCCTTAAAGTTGATGTTGAAAGACCGCCCGACTTTAATGCCAGGTGTGCCAACGCTATTTAATGCTCTTAGCAATTTAGATAACGCTCCTTTAGAGGAGCTTAAACATTTACGTCTCTGTATTTCTGGTGGTGCCCCGCTTCCGCCCGACTTAATTGATGAATTTGCACAAATTTGCCCTGCGACCCTTGTTGAAGGCTATGGCCTTTCCGAAACATCTCCAGTTTTAACCTGCAATCCTCCGACTGGAGTGAGAAAACCTGGTTCTATTGGAATTCCTTTACCGAATACTATTATTTCTATTCGCTCGCTTGAAGACCCGTCCATTGAAATGCCTCTAGGTGAAAAAGGGGAAATTTGTGCCAGTGGCCCTCAAGTCATGCCTGGATATTGGAAGGCTAAGGAAGAAACTGAGAATGTCTTTGTTGGTGAATTTTTTAGGACGGGTGACATTGGTTATATCGATGAGGATGGCTACACATTCATCGTTGACCGTTTGAAAGACCTCATTATTTCATCTGGTTACAATATTTACCCTCGTCATATTGAAGATGCTATCTACAAACATGAGGCCGTTGAAGAGGTTACAGTCATTGGAATACCAAATGACTATAAGGGGGAAGCTCCAAAAGCATTTGTAAAATTAAAGGAAGGTCGTACGTTATCTAAAGACGAACTTATGAATTTTCTAAAAGACAAGTTGACGAAAATTGAGGTCCCTGAAGATATTGAATTTAGACAAGAGCTACCTAAAACTATGGTGGGTAAACTTTCAAAGAAGGAACTCAGGGATGATTAAATGCTGGACTTTACTTCTCTCTAGGTCCCTAACTCAGTTAAGGCTTTAACCCTAAAGTGCTAAAATATTTTAGTGATTATTTTTCGTCACTTTTATAGTTTTCAAGGTCGCTTACCTTTTTCCAAATGTGCGTTTTGCAGATCGGTAAGATGCTACTACAGCCTTTAACTTCAAGTTTGTTGGCTGTGATTAAACGAGCATGACCTTGAAAGGCTTTTCCTTTTTCAGGGTCATATAGCCAGCCCTTCCACATATTGTCCTGCACGCGACGCATTTTCAGCATAATTGAAATACCGATGATTGGACGCCCTCGTAACTTAAGGTTTTTATTAATTTTGTCTGTTTGAGGTTTCCCGCCGCGATCAAGAGGCTGTTTTAACCATACAATCTCATTACACAAACTTTCACCGCATGGTGTGACTTTTAAATGAGATCTACCCTGTTTGGTAAGCCAAACGCCTTCTATTGCGGCAAGTTCTGCGGCACCTTTTTCAGCTGCGTCTTTTTTAGCTGCATCTTGGGCTAAAGAAACTGAAGAACTAACAATCATTACCAGACAGGACAAAATTAATGATGATAGTGTGTGACTAAATTTAACAAGAACGCTCATTACAAACTCCGGACATAAAAATACTTAGCAGAATATAGGACATGCCATTCTAAAATTGTCAATATGATGAAATTCGAGCAATTAATTTATGCATAGTTTTAAAATCTACAGTGTTTACTAAATAGCTTACTAAAAACAGCGTTTATTAAATTTATTCAATTTCATCAGGGCTTTTTAAAATGGCTGCAACGCCCATTCCACCTGCAGTACAGATGGAAATAAGCCCTGTTTTCCCTTTTGTTTCACTTAGTTGCTTAGCTAATAAAGCTACAATTCTTGCTCCTGTGGCCGCAAATGGGTGGCCATATGCCAGGCTAGAGCCTTTCACATTAAGTTTACTGCGATCAATGCTACCAAGAGCCCCCTCCATGCCCAGTGCAGATTTGCAATAATCGTCATCCTCCCACGCTTTTAAAGTTGAGAGAACCTGGGCTGCAAAGGCTTCATGGATTTCATAAAAATCGAAATCCTGCAGTTTCATGTTATTGCGCTTAAGAAGATTAGCAACTGCTACGGTTGGTGCCATTAGCAATCCTTCTCCTTTTACAAAGTCAACTGCAGAGGTTTCAGCATCCACTAGGTAAGCCTGAACTTTATGTCCCTTTTTCTCAGCCCATTCTTTGGATGAGAGAAGAACGGTCGACGCTCCGTCAGTTAACGGCGTAGAATTTGCGGCCGTTAATGTGCCTCGCGACGATTTTTCAAAACTTGTTTTCAAAGTTGCTAATTTAGATAATTCCATATCTGGTCGTATATTATTATCTTTAAAAACCCCAGCGCATGGCACTAAGAGATCATCATGATAGCCATCTTCATAGGCTTTCACCGCATTTTTATGACTTTCAAAGGCAAGTTCATCTTGCTCATGTCTTGGAACTTGCCAGGTTTGTGCCATAAGCTCGCAATGGCCGCCCATAGAAAGGCCTGTGCGTGGTTCATTGGTGCTTGGTGGTTGTGGGGCAAGTTCTCCCAATGAAAAGCCTTTAAATACTTTCATTTTGTCTTTTAAGGTTCTTGCTCGGCTTAGTTTGACTAACCGTTGAGCAAAGCGCCGCTTAAACACAACAGGTGCGTCGCTTACCGTGTCCGAGCCCATAGCGATGGCGCTCTCACATTGCCCAATGGCAATTTTAGCGGCGCTTCCCATTAAAGCTTGCAGGCTTGTACCGCATGCTTGCATCATGGTTGTTGCTGGTGTTGAGGGAGCAAGTTTTGAGGCAACAACAGCCTCTCTTGCCAAGTTCCAATCTTTTGCATGAGTGACAACAGCGCCGCCAACCACTTCATCAATGTGTTCACCGCCAAGTTTATATTGATCTACCAAACCATCAAGGGCTGTACCTAACAGGTCCAAATTTGTAAGCTCTTGATATGCTGTATTGGAGCGACAAAATGGTGTTCTCATGCCGCCTAGGATTGCCACCGGTCTTACAGTTTGGTTTGCCATTTTTCAACTCCTTAACATTGCAAAAAATTTGCGAAATGAGTGTTTTCAATTAATTGTCTTTATGACTTAAGTATCTTTGTTATCCAAATAGTGAAGAGGCCCGCCCCTGAATGGTGCGAAGCCGGTACCGAAGATAATTCCTGCGTCTATGAGACCTCTGTTTGGTCCAATGTTTTCTTCATCGCATTTTTCACATTCGGTCAGTAACGGCGAGATGAGTTCATCAGCCAAGGCTATGAGTTCAGCTTCTTCATACTCTTCATTGTTTTTTTCTGGCTTGCCTTCATTCCAGACATAAAAGCCTTCTCCGGTTTTTTTGCCCAATTTGCCTTTGGCCACCAAGCGCCCAAGCTCGCTATTGTCTGCGTCTCCTAATTCAAGTGAATGAGAAACGTGCTTGGCAATATCAAGGCCAACGACATCGATCAATTCAATGGGGCCCATTGGCATGCCGAAATCTAATGCGGCCTGGTCAATTTTTTCTGCTGGCACACCTGCATCTAACTGGCGCACTGATTCCATCATGTATGGAGCTAACACCCGGTTGACCAAGAAACCTTTGCATGACTTTACAATGAGGGGGAATTTGTTGATTTTGGTAACAAATGCGCAGCCCTTTTCGACCTCTTCTTTTCGAGATTTTGTCGATTGCACCACTTCGACCAATGGCATCTGAGCTACCGGATTGAAAAAATGAATACCGATTAAGCGCCCTTCATCTTGCATACCACTTGCAATTTCTTCCAGTGAAAGAGATGACGTGTTGGATGCGAGGACGGCACCTGGTTTGATTTCTTTTTCTAATTTTTGGAAAAGTTCTTGTTTAATCTCTAAATTTTCAATGATGGCTTCGATGATAATATCAGCGCGCTTTACGCCTTTGCCATCTGGGTCAGCTGTTAGCCTGGCAACGGCTGCTTCTACAGCTACTGGTTTTTTCAATCTTTTGCGAAATAGTTTTTTCGCACTTTTTTGGGCTTTGGTTATCTGATCAACTGACATGTCTTGCAGTGTCACATCCATTCCGCTTACAACGCACCAGCTTGCGATATCCGCGCCCATTGTGCCGGCTCCGATGATATGAGCTCTTAGTGGTTTATAGTCACTGTTTTTAGGTGCTAACGCCTTCATTTCTTCAGAGAGATGAAATACCCGGCGTAAATTTCTAGAGGTATCCGAGACCATTAGAGGCGCAAATATTTTTTGCTCAGCTTTAAACATCTCAGCTTCAGAGCCACCATGGTTCTCAAATAATTCAATGAGTTTAAAGGGAGCTGGGTAATGATCTTCGCGCACCTTTGCTTTAGTTTTGCTGCGCATTTGACTGGCGAGAAATTTTCTAACCGGGCTTAGACGCATAATTTTAAACAAAAGACTTTTGCCAGCTTTTGATTTGCGATTTTGCAAAACGGCTTTGCGTGCTGCCCAGCGCAACTCGAGATGGCTTGGCACCAATTGATCCACTAGTCCAAAAGCTTTGGCAACCGGGGCTTTTAACATGCGGCCAGTTAGCATTGCTGTCATACCATTTAAGGGCCCTGCTAGGCGCAGCATACGAACTGTGCCATGAATGCCAGGAATTATGCCGAGCTTCACTTCCGGCAAGCCTACTCTTGTGCCTTCGCTTCTGGTGGCAATGCGATAATGGCACGCCATGGCCATTTCTAAGCCACCACCTAAACAAAAACCGTTTATAGCAACCACAATGGGTGCTCTTAAGTCTTCCATCCTTTGAAAGAGTTTTGTGCCATAGTCTGTGACTTCTTTAACTTTCTCGACTGTATCAAGTTGTTCAAACTCTTTGATGTCAGCGCCAGCAATGAAGTTATTCTTTTTTCCTGAGATGAGAACAAGCCCAACGATTTCACTTTTTAGTTTACCGCGTTCGACTTCGTCGATGATTGTTTCTAATTCTTTAAAGGAGCGCTCACCCAATGTGTTCATCGACTGATTTGGGCAATCAATTGTGGCCCAGGCAATTTTTTCAACATCGATTTCAAAAGACCAATTTTGTAAATTCTCTATATTAATATCCATTAGTCTTTACTCCACTATCTTTGATCGGTTGAGTTGGGCTCAATTGAGAGGGGATTAGTTACTTCAGGCTTTTCGGATGAATAATTATGCTCAGATGTTTTGTCTTCGCGCTGCCCTTGCATAGAAGTTAATTTTATCCCCCTTATGTCATCTGGATGAAACTGATCTACGGCGATTACTTTGTTTGTAAGCTCTTCTAACCGTCTTAACCTAGCAGCCTCATTATCTGTGATAATTTGCGCTTTAACGGCAGCATCGAACCAGTCTAAACCGTGGTAACGTTGTATTTCACCTTGCTTGATGGCTTTTTCTAACTTTTTACTTAGGGGTGCTAACTCGACCACCTCAGACAGAGTGACTTCTAATATACCAGTTGGATCATTTTCATCATTGCTGACAAAAATATGGTTTGTTAGGCGATCTCTCATTGCTGGTTCATTCATGGTTTTTTTGACAATAGCTTTGCCTAGACGATCTTTGGCTTGTCTGTGATGATTACCGAGGGGAAAGATAATTCGGCGTAATACCCAGGCTAAAACCGGAGACGGGTAATTTAACAAGACGCTATCGAGAGAGTTGTAAAATCTATGAAGAGCATTTTGAGCTGCAAATTCTAGAAAGACTAAATCATCTGTGATTTGTCCATCATCTTCGTAGCGCTTTAAAATGGCTGATAAGAAATAAAGCTCGCTTAAGGCATCAGCCATGCGGCCAGACAATTTTTGCTTCATTTTCAAACGGCCGCCTAAAAACGCAACTGTTATGTCTGATAATAATGCGAAGTTTCTTGAGGCCCGTGAAAGAGCACGGTACCACTTGGTGCTGTTACCAGCTCTGTGAGGAGCGTGGGCAAAGGTACCCCATGTTATATTGTGAAAAAGACTACCAAAAATATTAGACAGAGAATATTTAACATGGCCCCACAATAGAGGTTCGAACTCTTCTAGCCCTTGCTCTTTGTTTTCAACTTGAACGGCTTGAATTTCTTTATAGAGATAAGGGTGACTGCGAAGGGAGCCTTGTGCAAATGTGATGAGGGTACGTGTGAGAATATTGGCACCCTCGACCGTTATGGCCACCGGAATTGATTGATATGCGGCTTGCAAGTAATTTGAGGGGCCATCACAAATGCCGCGCCCGCCATGAATGTCCATAGCATCATTTACAGCTCGTCTTGCCCATTCGGTTGATTGATATTTCAAAAGGGCTGATATAACGGCAGGTTTTTCCCCGCCCTGTACCATAGAGGCGGTCATGGCTCTTGCAGCTTCTAGAACATATGCGGTTTCAACCAACCTTGAGAGAGGTTCTTCGACCCCTTCCATATTATTAATAGGGATACCGAACTGATTGCGTATACGGCCATAGGCTGTTGTAAAACGCAGCATGGCTTTGGCTGCTGCTGTTGAACTTGCCGGCAAGGAAATTGCCCGGCCCGCTGCCAGACAACTCATGAGCATTTTCCAACCCTCACCCACTCGCTCGCGACCGCCAATCACCCATGATAGAGGGATGAAGACATCTTTTCCGCTATTTGGGCCATTTGGAAAAGCGCAGCCATTTGGTAAATGACGGTTCCCGATATTCACGCCTTTATGATCAGCAGGGATTAAGGCCAATGTGATACCAATTTTTTCTTCATCCCCGATTAGTTTGTCTGGATCGAAGAGATAAAAAGCAAGACCTAGTAGTGTGGCTTTGGGTCCTAACGTTATATAACGCTTGTCCCAGCTTAGTTTTATGCCGAGTGTTTTTTGACCTTCAAACTCGCCCTCACAGACAGTACCTATATCGCGCATAGTAGCTGCGTCTGACCCTGATGTTGGGCCTGTTAGGCCAAAACAAGGGACTTCTTGTCCTTTGGCAAGTCGCGGTAAATATTGCTCAACTTGTTCAGGCGTGCCGTATTTTTCAATTAATTCTCCTGGCCCTAAAGAATTTGGCACCATGATAATGACAGAAACATCTGGTGAACGAGAGGCTACTTTGCCTAAAATGAGCGATTGAGCTTGCGCTGAAAAACCTAAACCACCATGGTCTTTAGAAATTAACATTCCTAAAAACCCCTGTTCTTTAATATAGGCCCAGATATTTTCAGGAATTTCACGATTGCAGGCTCTGATTTGCCAATCATCAATCATCTTGCAGAGTGTTTCAGTTGGCCCTTCCAAAAATGCTTGTTCTTCGTCTGTTAAACGGATGGGAGAAATAGCGCGTAATTTCTCATAATCAGGTTTGCCACTAAATAGTTCAGCATCCCAACCAACTGTACCACTTTCTAAGGCTTCTTTCTCAGTCTCGGATACGGGGGGAATAATTTTTGATATGATCTGAAATATTGGTTTTACGATATATGTTTCGCGGATGCTCTCAATCGAACATAGGCCAAGAGCGGATGTGATTGCTGCGAAAATAAAAAACAGAATGCTAAAGCCAGTGCCAGCTCCTGAAGCAAATAGAATGATTAAACTTACCAGGAGAAAAAGTCCTGTCCATAAAATGAGAGATGCATGACGAACGGATAAAACCATGGCCCCTAGGAATAGAAAAATAAAACTAATGATTATTGCCATTGGAACACCCCGTTTTTTACCTTAAGCACTTGAACGACAAGCATTTGGTTCTCTATATTTATAGACTACACTTACACCGCTTACACTCAAACTCTTATCACAATTTTGCGTAAATGATGTGATCTTACATCTTTTAGTCCCTTTAACACGACCGTCTTTCAGGCCCCGCTTGGGTATTTTTACTGCCGCTCGGGCAGAACTAAACACTATTTTTTATTCTAAGCGCTAGTTTTTAATTTTTCCCTTATTTTCTAGTCTATTAGCTAGAATTGTTATGCTTGTCTTTTAACACCTAATTGTGCGTTATTATGGCAGTTTCTCTATCCTATAACATTTCCCCATAACAGCAATGATTAGACCTTTTTAACCTCTATTAGTGATGAAACTCTTTTTTAATTTTCATGAATGATTTTTGTTAAGGTATCTTAGGCTTTGTTCTGTGGCTTTGTTCTGTGGCTTTGTTCTGTGGTTTTGATATGAAAGCAATCCAAATTTATTCCTCTCTTTCTTATGTTTAGTGTGATTTAAAGCATTGCAAATACGGCTTTTGGTTTGATTGACTCCTTAGAAGAGCTTGATAAACTGCCCGCATAATAAAAGATATTTGATTTGGATCATTGCTGTTCTTAGCAAGTGCATGTCACTTTATTATTGGATTCACGAGACATGATCTTGCTTTTTTGTTTAAGCTTATCATTTTAATTGATGCTTCAGATGCCCACAAAGCGTCCGCATTACCTTAAAATCGGTATCCACATTTAAGTGACAAACTTTAGAGCAACTATGCCAAACATTGCTGATAAACTGTTTTATAGATAAGGAATTTATTTTTATGTCTGATCAAGAGCCTGAAAGCCCACAAATGTCGCCCTACATGGCTGAAGTGGAAGAAGGTAAACGTTATTTTTGGTGCTCATGCGGCAAATCAAAAAACCAACCTTTTTGCGATGGGTCTCACAAAGGAACAGATTTTAAGCCTGTCCCATTTGTTGCAGAAACAACTGGAACAGTGACTTTATGCGGCTGTAAGAAAACAGATGACGGCCCTTGGTGTGATGGCTCTCACCTACTTTACTGAGACTTGCCTGTGCTTCAGATGCCCACTCTTTTGATGCGGCTTCAGTTGCCCACAAGCAACCGCCGCAGGCATCCGCACTAGTATCCATGTTTTAAGCAAAAAGCCCCCGCAATTTTATTGCGGGGGATTTTTGTTTTTGTGACAGATAATGTTCTTATCTGTATTTTTGTATTTCACCAGCTTTTAAGCGGGTCATATAGCTTTGCAATTCTCTCTTTACAACAGGCGCCAAGAGGTAAAGGCCGATTATGTTAAAGATGGCCATTGCGAAGAATGTACCATCTGTGAAATCAATAATCGCACTTAGGTTCATTGCAGAACCTGGAATGATCGCAAGACAGAAAATTAATTTATAAATTAATTCTGAAATGGTGCTTCCACCAAAAAGGTACGTCCACGCTTTTAGCCCATAATAAGACCAAGCGATCATTGTTGAGAAAGCAAATAGCACCACTGCCACTGCCAAAACATATGGGAACCAGGAAATATTGACTGCAAATGCTTTTGAGGTCAGAGCTACACCTGCGATTTTTTGACCAACAACTAATTCACCAGAGATCACAATAACCAGAGCCGTCAATGTACAAACAACCACGGTATCAATAAATGGCTCTAGTAACGCTACAAAGCCTTCTGAAATTGGTTCTTTAGTTTTTACTGCTGAGTGAGCAATGGCTGCTGAGCCCATACCAGCTTCATTAGAGAATGATGCCCGTTTAAAACCTTGTAATATTGCGCCGATTGCACCACCAGCAACACCTGTTGCTGTAAAGGCTCCATCAATGATTTGGCCAAATGCCCAGCCAATTTTATCATAGTTCATGATGATAATTGCCAAAGCTGCCAGCACATAAATGGATAACATGAAGGGGACGATTTTTGATGTCACGCTAGCAATGGTACGAATACCACCAATAATCACAGAGCCAACAACTACAGCTAATACGGCACCAAAGATCCAACCAGAGCCCGCTAAAGGCCCAGCGTCACCACCTGTTACAGTATAGACTTGGCTGAATGATTGATTGGCCTGGAACATGTTACCGCCGCCAAGAGCACCAAAAATACAACAAAAAGCAAATAGCACGGCCAGCACACGACCTAATCCGCCCATGCCTTTTTCAGCTAAACCTTTGGATAAATAATACATAGGTCCGCCAGAAACTGAGCCATCGGCATTTTCATTTCTGTATTTCACACCAAGTGTACATTCTGTAAATTTGGTAGCCATTCCGAGCAGTCCAGCGAGGATCATCCAGAATGTCGCGCCCGCACCACCGATACTGACTGCAACAGCGACGCCTGCGATATTACCCAAACCAACTGTGCCTGAAAGAGCTGTTGATAGCGCCTGAAAGTGTGTGATTTGTCCTGGATCGTTTGGATTGGTATATTTACCTCGCACGATATCAATTGCGTGACGGAATGCGAAGACTTGAATAAAGCCGAAATAAAGTGTGAAAATAACGGCTGCTATGATGAGCCAAACAACGATGAGGGGAATAGCGACGCCACCGATAGGGATTGAGAAAAAAATGACATCTACAACGGCTTTTGCTATGGGTGCGACAAAATCATTTATTTGCGCATCAATTGATTTTTCTGCTACCTCTTGAGCCTTGGCTAAGGCTGGCAGCAATGTGATGGTCAGCGTGGCCATCACTGCGGCAAGTGCCGCATTGATCTTTCGTTTCATGGTGGTTTCTCTCCCGATTGTTATGCCCTTGATATTATGGGGCTCTCAAGCCCTTGCCGCGCATTTTGCATGAAATATGCCGAGACTCCAGATTTTTGAGAGAAATTTGCCCTGATAAGGTCTTATCGATCAACAGTTAATGAATATATGTCACAGTCCTGGTGATTTTTGATTGTTTTTTAGAAGACTTCTAAAGAAAAGCAACGGTTTTGCCGTCATTGATCAAAACGCGATGCTCAATATGATATCTAACGGCTTTTGCTAATACCCGGCGCTCGATGTCTCTGCCAGCTGCAATCAGATCTGTCACGTTCATGGCATGATTAACCCGCTCGACTTCTTGCTCAATAATTGGGCCTTCATCTAAATCCGGGGTTACATAATGGGCAGTGGCCCCGATGAGTTTAACGCCTCTGTCATGGGCTCTGTGGTAAGGTTTTGCTCCTTTGAACCCAGGCAAAAAAGAGTGATGAATATTTATGATGGAGCCGAAATAATCTTTACTTAATTTGTCAGATAAAATCTGCATGTATCTGGCCAAGACGATAAGTTCTGCGCCATCCTTCACAAATAATTCTCGTAGTTGCTGCTCTTGTTTTTCCTTGGTGTCCTTTGTTACAGGTGCATATGTGAATGGGATGTTATTTTGCTTAGCAATATGCTCAACATCTTTATGATTTGAAATGATGCGTACGATATCTATTGGAAGCGTCCCCATTCTCCAGCGATAGACCAAATCATTTAAACAGTGATCCGTTTTTGATGCCATGATGACTGTTTTGGTTGGCCGGCTAGCCTCATAAAGACGCCACTCCATTTCATATTTTTCACCGGGCTGTTCTAAAGCCGTTACAATTTCGCTTTTACTCACTTCATTGCTGGCTGAAAATTTTACCCTCATAAAAAATCGCCCCGTTTGCGGATCACCAAACTGAGAACTTTCAATAATATTGCCACCTATTTCAGCAATAGTGCCCGCTATACTGGCCACAATTCCTGGTGCATCACAGCACGCTAAAGTGAGAATGAAATCTAGCCCCTCAATTTTGCCTTCTTTCAATGACGCTTCACCACACCTGATTGATCGACTGGGTGGAGTTAATTTTGTTTGCGTCATGAACTTGCCTCCTTAAGGCATTGAAATAATGATTAACTTAGAGATGTTTCGCTTTTTTGTCTAAGTCAGGTTCTCTTTTTTAAGGCCAATTTGTAACTAATTGAAAATTAATTGTGAACAATATTTAATTGGCGCATTTTGGCTATAGTTATATTATCTACAGAGAGAAATACAAGTCAGCTTCTGTTCATGTTGCCCCGATTAGGTTAAGTTAACCCTTATAAGTTTTTTGGAAGAATTGTTATGCATCCTCTTATGTTTAAATCCAGAACAAGACGTTCGATTAATATACTCATTCTAGCTTTAATTTTTGTGTCTGCTCTTTTAGGAACAGCTAGGGCTGGTGATATAGCGAAGAGGCATCTTTTAGGTTTTTCTCCTGATGGAACTTATTTTGCTTTTGAAGAATTTGGTGTGCAGGATGGTTCTGGTTTTCCTTATTCCAATATTTATATCACGAACACCCGCAACAATAGCTGGGTTAAAGGCTCCCCGTTTCGGGTTTTGCTAAAAGATGAGACTGATGCTGACGCCATGGAAGAAAAACTAAGGTTAAAAAGTGCACGTGACAAAGCCTTATCATTAGCTGATGCTTCTTTAAAGAAATACAACATCAGTATAAGCGGGGAGCTTTTGGCTCATAACCCATTATCTGAAGCCGATCGCAACCCGAATAAAATCACTGTTTTTCCTGGTAGGGACCCGTATTGGCAGAAATTCAAACTTACGTTTCGAGTTTCTGATTTCTCCTTACCAACGAAGAGGTGTAAAGATTATGGATTGGAAGCTCAAAACGGTTACTCACTTTCTATTCAAGCTCAAGACAAAAAAGAAACTGTCTTGCACAAAGATGCGCGTATTCCAACCAGTCGCGGTTGCCCGAAACGATACGCAATTTCTGACATTATAAAATTTGAGCCTCAGCTTCCCTCTTCTTCAAAAGCAAAGAAAAAAGAAGCGGTTTATATCGTTATTTTACAGATCTTTAGCTATGGATTTGAAGGTGATGACGGGCGTTTCCTTGCTAATTCGTCCTGGGTGCCTGCTTTCAACGCTACAAACTAGAGCATTTCACTTTTTAATGGATTCAAAGGCATGCTTTATTTTGTCTCACGGGCATTTTTCGCAGTAGAAGCGAAAAGCCCTCCGACA
>JAJFHW010000321.1 GCA_021775385.1 Hyphomicrobiales bacterium
CATTCAACCCGCTCTTTAGAAGGCAAAATTTCCTGTACTCAATACACTCCGGCCTAACTCATACTAATCCGTACTGAAACAACCCTACGCAACACCTATGGGACTCAATACTAAACGGAACTCTTTACTAAAAACCGGTACTCAATTTTACGCATTACTAACTTTACGCATTACTTAATCAGGAAGGTACGCTTTACTCTCCGCCTCCGTTTGATGATTTATAATAACCGTAGCAAAAGGGCGACAATGTGGAATAAAAATGAAAAGATTAAGATAAATTAACTTTTTTGTTGCCCAAAAGGCACGAAAAAATCGTGTGGCATTGCATTTAAAAAAGAGAGATTTTGATGGAAGGTGGGTTAAGGTATTGAAGTAATTAAGCTTTGTCGCAAGCCTTCAGGGCTGTGAATAATGAGATTAGTCCAAGGCCAAGAGAAGCAAGAGCGCTATATCCAGCCATAGATATCCCCAACAAGCTCCATTGAACTTTATCACAGGGCACAATTTTTATAGTTTCCAGCTCTTTTAGAAGATTAATTGTGTCATCAAGCGTACCTGTTCCGCTGCATCCAGAAGGTCCAGCCCACAATTTCCATTCAACACCCGAGTGATATATGCCAAGAGCAGTGTTTGCAAAAAATACAAGTGCCATAAAAATGAGAATGAACTTGCTGAGCTGGGGCATATCGCGGCCATAAAGGAAAAGGGCAACAGGAATGATCGCGATAGCAATGTAATAAGCCCAACGTTGTTTATAGCAAAGATCGCAAGGGGCAAGTTCACCAATATATTGAAAGCCTAAAGCCGCAAGGATCAAAGAAAGGCAGGCGATAAACATTAGCCCCATCAAAAGTTCAGCTTTTTTAGTCAAATCAATCATTGCTATCTCTTGTCTCTGTTATGCGTCCTGGTTGATAGAAATTCATCGTTGGATTTTACACCCTAGAACAAATATTTGATCGCAAAAAATCCCGCTATTAATATAACCGCAAATACGAATGTAAGTATACCGAGATATTTTTCAATAAACGCTCGGATCGTCTCTCCAAAGAAATAGAGAAGACCGGCAACTATAAAGAACCGTGCACCACGAGACACTAGGCTAGCACCTATGAAAATAGGTAAGCTCATGCCAGCAACACCACTAGCGATAGTAAAAACTTTATAAGGAATGGGTGTAAAGCCAGCCACAAAAACGATTAAGGCACCATAAGTTTTATAATTCTCAAAAAACACATCCATTTTGTGAGAAAGACCGTAAAAATTAACAATCGGCTGACCAACAGTTTCAAATAAAGCCGCACCAATATAATAGCCAAGCACGCCCCCAAGAACTGAGCCAAGTGTAGTGATAAGCGCAAACCGCCACGCTTTTAAACGCTCAGCTAAAACCATAGGGATCAGCATCAGATCAGGGGGAAGTGGAAAAAACGAACTTTCAGCAAAAGAAACACCAAACAGCGCAGATGGCGCATATTTATGTTCAGCAAGGTGAAGGACCCAATCATATAAGCGACGCAGCATCAGTTTCCTCGTAAAAGCAAAAAAATGAGCGCCCAAATACTAAGAGCGCTTTCCGATAAGTTGTATACAGTTTTTATCAAGCGGATGCTAGTGGGCATCTGAAGCGTTTAGAAAGCATGCTAGCGGCCAATCGAAGGGGCTTCAAGAAAACAGGCAACATGAAGCGCAACTAAAAAGTAATAGGCGTGAGAGAAATAAAAATTCCCCTCAATCACCACAATGAACATATTCTCGCAAGTCAGGGTGGGCGGCGTGCCTACCTCAGTTAAGTATGTATGAATCAACTTTAGTATAAGTTTGTAAAGTCAGGAATATCGTTTAGTTAACATTACTCAAAATTTTCTCAGTTTTATCAAGGCATCCTCAGATTTTATCAAGCTGTCTCATATTTTTCTCATTTTTATTAGGTATGGTCTTTCTTAGACTTTTCTGGTGAGTTAATAAAAAATACTAAGAGTATGAGGAAAGGAACGTTTACCGAAATGAAGTTAAAGTTATTATTGAGTCTTATATTGGCGCTGGGCCTCGTTGCCCCCGCTTCAATTACCCCTGTTTCTGCAAAACCTATTTGCGACAAACTGGGTTTTGCAGGTCTTTTATCGTCTTGTAACCGTGGCGAAACGATTCAAGTGTTACTATCTTCAGGCCAACCTCTAGGTAAAGATGTAGTCCTGGAATCTGGTACCTATTACAAAATGCAAATCACAGCCGACGGATCGGCTGAATTGGCTGTTAGTGGTGCGGAGTTCTTTCGTGCAATCTGGATGAATGAGATTGTGATCAGCAAGATCGAAGTTCGTCCAATGGCGATCGACTCACTTGAGTTCGATGCAGCTGGCGAAGCAGAAGTTTCGTTCATCGCGATCAAGCCAGGCAACTATATTTTGCGTATACCCGGCACAACCGGAAAGACGCAACAGATCAAAATCCGCATTAAGTAAAAACTGCATAATAGTATAGGAAACTTCATTATGAAAAATATCATTAAGACTCTCTCTATCACTCTGGTAGCACTTTTCTTGGCCGGCCCAACAGTCGCTTTGGCGGATGACGACGAAAAAGTTGATAAAGCCACAGTTGAAAAAATCATGGCTAAGCTTAAAGAAATGAAATGTGAGATGGACCCAAAGGACATCGAAAAAGAAGATGACGGCTACGAACTAGACGACGTGTTCTGTGAAGGTGGCAAGCAATTTGACATCGAGCTTGATAAAGACCTGAAAGAAACAGGCCGCAAAGCTGAGTAAATTCTGGACTTTAGATCTTGCGATCAAAAAGATTGCAGAAAAGATCGACTGAATCGGACATTTAAACAAGAACGCCCTCCACATTGATTTGTAGGGGGCGTTTTCGTGTAAAAGTTTCAAGCCATAACCTCACTTTTTCACTCTAGGCGCTAAAAAGAAAAATCTCACCTCTCTGAGAGCATTCCGTTTCTCTGAGGAATAGTCTTTGAGAGGACCAATGCGGTTGCCACTAAGAGCGGTTGCTAGTGGGCAAGCTGAAGCGCCACTAAGAGCGGTTGCTAATGGGCAATCTGAAGCACCACCAAAAAGTGCCCCAACATAAAAACTGACCTTAACTTCAGTTAAACGACCGAATATCACTTGCATATTCTATTCATCTGTTGTAGATCGGCCCTTGTTCTGATTTTCCTGTCCAGATTCTACATTGAATATCTGGATACTCCTCTAAATTGTAACTTCCAGTGTTGACGCGGTTGCATCCTCAGCTAAGATCGGCACCAGAACATACTGCAATACTGAGAAGCCCCTGTGGCGGAATTGGTAGACGCGACAGATTCAAAATCTGTTGTCCTCACGGGCGTGCCTGTTCGAGTCAGGCCAGGGGCACCAGCTTCTCAGTAAAGCGAGCTTCAAATTAAGGGCTCTGTTTCGCTCTATATTTTGAAATAGTTGTATGTTTTGTTATAAATGAACCTAAGACGTCGCTGTCAGAATATTAGTTGCTTTGCGATTGTCTTTTTCAGGGTCATTTAGATGTTACGGGCATTTGTTAATGAGGCACGTTAAAGTCGGTTTAGCTAAAGCTAAGCCGTGTGGGCGTTGTTCTAGGGGGAGTTGAATGCAAAAATCTTGGGTTTTAAGCTCAAGGTTTGATGTATTTACACGAAGGGTAATCATGCATAAAGTCAGTTTAAAGCCTCAACTTTTTTGTCTCATGCAAATGCATCTCAAAAGAACGTGTGCACTTCTAAGCGCATTCCTGGTCGCAGCTTTGTTGGCCGTTTCCAGTGTTATCGGTTCTCACAATGCCATGGCTGGACCTGCGATTGTGTTTGACAATAATAGCAATCAAATCCTTTACGCAGAAGATCCCGATCAGCTCTGGCACCCAGCGTCATTAACAAAATTAATGACGGCTTATTTGGTTTTTGAAGCATTAAAAACCAATAAAATCACCATGGAATCAAAGCTTGTCACCTCCAAAACGGCACGTAGACAACCGCCAAGTAAAATTGGCTTGCCGTTAGGTGCTACATTGTCGATGAAAAAAGCCATTGAAATCTTAATCGTGAAATCAGCCAACGATGTTGCGGTTATGATTGCAGAAAAAATCGGTGGCTCAGTACACGGTTTCGTCAAGAAAATGAACCGGACCGCCAAACGCTTGGGGATGAGAAACACAGAGTTCTATAATCCACACGGGCTACCGCATCCAGATCAGGTAACAACGGCTAGAGACATGGCGATGTTAGCCAAGGCCCTTATTCGTGATTTTCCTGAACATAACCATCTCTTTACTCTTGGCTCTGTGAAAGTTGGCAAACGCCGTCTACGTTCACACAACGATTTATTGCGCACCTACGAAGGTGCAGATGGCATGAAAACCGGGTTCATTTGCGACTCTGGGTTTAACGTTGTTGCCAGTGCCACAAGAGGTGGCCGCCGTTTAATTGCAGTTGTCCTTGGTGCTAAATCAACTTTAGCGCGCCGCAAGAGAGCGACAAGTCTGCTGGATCATGGGTTTAAAACATATTGGTGGAAGACATTATTCCCGATTAATTTGGGCAAGAAAGAAATGTCGACGGTGAGCGCAGCACCTGGAAAAATGCGCAAATATGTGTGCAATTATCGCCCTAAGAAGAAGCGCAAATATAGAAAAAAGAAGAAGAAAAAATTACAAAAAGCAAAAAGTAAAAAAACGACCACGAAAAAAGTAGCTAAAAAGAAACCAGTTAAGAAAAAAATTGTCAAAAAAGGGTCTTAATGATTT
>JAJFHW010000322.1 GCA_021775385.1 Hyphomicrobiales bacterium
ACCTTGTTCCCGTGCAGCTTTAGCAATGCCCCAGGCAATTGAGCGATTATTAGCAACGCCCATAACTAAGCCGCGTTTCCCCGCTAAAAGATTTTGAACAGCGGTCATATCTGAAGTCCTTTTCTTTATACATAACCATGATACTTAGATCATGAATTTGGCGCATCCTACACAATTAGGCAATTACGTCTACAAGCAAAGCACCGAATTTTTCTGAAAATTTACGAAAATAAGCTTAAAACAGCACCTAAAAGCGAATAAACTACTCTAAAGTAGAGGCCTAATCATATGTTTTAACTTCAACAAACACTACAAAGATGAAAACCCATCAATCATCCGGGCAAAACTTCTTGTCCCCTTTTGAAAGCTGGATAGATTATATTTCTCGTCCGGTGCATGAATACAGTCATCATTCAGGCCATAGCCCACTAACAAACAATCCATATCAAGCCTTTGCATAAACGCTTCCACAATCGGAATAGATCCACCACAGCCAAGCATAACAGGTGTCTTCTCAAATTCATCTTTAAGAGCCGCTCGAGCAACAGACATCTGTGGCTTGTTAAGATCAAAAGCAACGGCCGGCGCTCCATCAGCTTCGCTAAACGTCACCTTCACATCATCATCAAATTGCGCTTTTAAAAAATCTTGCAATGATTGAATTATTTTATCTGGGTTTTGCCCAGCAACAAGACGACACGTTAGTTTCGCATGAGCTTTAGACGGAATAACCGTTTTCTGTCCTGGCCCAATATAACCACCCCATAATCCATTAATCTCAACGGTTGGACGGCACCATAATTGCGCAAGCAATTGATACCCCTGCTCACCATGAGCTTTTTTCAAGCCAATATCGTTTAAGAATTCTGCCTCGTCAAATCCTTGAGACTTCCACTGAGCAGACATCTCAGCATCTGGCTCTGAAATTCCATCATAAAATTGCGGAACCATCACTTGGCCCCCAGCACCATACAAAGCTGATAAAGCTTGCGACATGGCACGAAGAGGATTAAGCGCCGGCCCACCATACATTCCTGAATGCAAATCCCGATTGGGTCCCTCAATGCTTATTTCAAACCCGGCCAGGCCGCGCAACATAGACGTAATCGCCGGTGTGTCTTTATCCCACTGTAACGTATCGCAAATAAGAGCAAAATCAGCTTTCACATCATCAGTCCGCTCATCCAAAAATCCATCCAAAGATGGGCTACCACACTCTTCTTCCCCTTCAAGCAACACGGTAATATTAAGCGGAATATCACCTGTCACTTCATACCAAGCGCGAGCAGCCTCCAAAAAAGTTAGAAGTTGCCCCTTATCATCTGATGAACCTCGTCCATGAATGATCGGACCATTCAAAGGGTCCTCAATGATCTCAGATTGAAACGGAGGGCGTGTCCATTCATCAACCGGATCAACAGGTTGCACATCATAATGACCGTAAAACAAAATATGTGGCGCATCAGGATTTTGTTTTGAATGATATTTCCCAAGAACCATCGGATGGCCTGTAGTTGCAGCAACCTCGCTTGTAAATCCAGCTTCTTTTAAATATTTTCCAGCAAGCTCCGCAGCACACAAACAGTCATCTTTATATGAAGGGTCTGTCGAAATACTTTCAATTGCAATGAACGAAAACAGTCTTTTTAAAGCTTCATCACGCCCAAGATCTAGTCTTTCAAGCACAGCTTCCAAATTCGAACTATTCGGCATTTCATCCTCATCTCTCAAATCAATATCAGTTCTTAAAACCTCTATATCACTCCTTGAAAAATATCAGTAATGAAAAACCGTTCCGTTAAACTTTAATCCTATACCAAAGATCAAAAAACGAATAAATTTCTTTAGAAACAAAGAATTGAACAGATAAGCTAATGAAAAATAGCTAATGAAGGATCGCAAATACCTAATTTTAGTGCAAGAATTTAAAAATACCTATATCATCAGCCGCACATAGTATTTCCAAAGGGAGGGAACAATGGAAGCTTATTTACCACTTATCATCAATCTTATCAGTGGCGCCGTTGGCGGCAACGTAGCTGGTGGAGTTTTAAAAAATGTCAGCCTTGGCACTTTAGGTAATTCAATCGCAGGTATTTTAGGGGGCGGCGCTGCCAGCCAACTATTGCCAGGATTACTTGGTGCAGCTGGCGGCATGGACCTGCAAGGCATCCTGACACAAGTCGCAAGTGGCGGTGTTGGCGGCGGTGTTGCCATGGTCGTTCTTGGTTTGGTGAAAAGCCTTATCAGCCGTTAATCAAAATATACCGGGTTTGAAGAACAAAGCAGTAATTCAATCAGTAAATGAAATTGATTGGTTATTGAATTTAAGGTGCTAATAACACGCCATCTTCAGACCCGTTTTTCGTTTCGAGAAAGTTAACGCAGCTCTGTAAAACTCTTGATCATAAAAAATCGATCAAACAGAAATATCAAGCAAATTACCCTGTCCTGGCCCAGCTGAACTGGTGACTGCCTGCAAATTTTCTTGAGCAGCATTAACCAGATCCACAACTGATCGCTCAGCTGACGCATTAAATTTCGCAATTTTAGCCGCTACCGCTAATTGGGTTTGCGACTGTTGGGCAGCCACAGCTGACGCTGCAATTGAAGCACTCATATCCCCTCCAAAAGTTAAGGATAGCTAAATAGATCCCTTAAACTTAGAGCAATAAAGCTAATAATTCCTAAACCATCCCTTCAATCACAAATCTACCCATCCACCTCAAAACCAATCACAAGAAGTAAAGTGAAACTCTCACACGATTGTTGCGTGTATACTAAGTGGCATCAAAAGAGCGAACCTCTAAAACTCCACTAAAAAGTATTGCCGCGAGAGAAAGAGGTGACCAACACGAAGAAGGAGTGATGCCATTTCGGCATCAGGACATGGCGTAGCGAC
>JAJFHW010000323.1 GCA_021775385.1 Hyphomicrobiales bacterium
TATCGCCTTAAGCGTAAAGTCAAGCGGGTCGTTTGGTTGAACCCGATGTTGGGTTGGGAGAGATATGAACCAACTTCCGCGGCTATGAATGCATCACTTCCTTATATTGATTTATTTGCGTCAGCACATAACCTTCAAAGTTTGACAGCTTTAGAACCTGAATTTGCGAGGATCTAAGATATGTCAGACAAAACTAAATTAGACAGCAAACGTTTATCCAAAGAGACGGGTAAGTCAGGGTATGTTTTAGCTACTGTTATTAAAACAGAGGGCTCCGTTTCTACACAACCAGGATTTAAGGCACGAATTAATTCATCAGGTGAATTAACTGGTTGGGTTGGTGGTAGTTGTGTTCAAAGAGCAGTTAAATCTGTGGCACTAGAATTATTTTCTTCAAAGAAGCCGAGATTAATTAGGGTGAAGCCTAGCGAGGATGTGCGGTCTATTACGGACAGTGATGGTGTCGAGTTACATAAAAGTGGATGTCCGAGTAAAGGTGTTACGGATATTTTCCTAGAGCCTGTTATTGCCAATCCTCAAATTGTAATTTTTGGTGCTTCTCCGGTAGCCAGCTCGCTTGACCAACTTTGTAGTTATTTCAATTATGACATCATATCACTTCAGACACCGCTTAAAGCATCTAATGAACAGGCGATTGTTTCTGAATTAAAAGATAAATTAAATGCTCATGTGCAGGACGTGTATTTTGTAATCGCGACCCAGGGTGTGGGGGATTCAATTGCGTTACAGACAGCACTTAGTTTGCCAAGTGAATATATTGGTTTTGTTGGTAGTCAGAAAAAATTCTCAGCACTAAAAGATAAATTATCAAATGGTGAAAATCTAACACGGTTGGACTTTGTTAAAGCACCGGCTGGTTTGAATATATGCGCCGTTACCCCTGAAGAAATTTCATTATCTATTCTATCTGAAATTACGCTAATTCGCCGCGCCGAACATAAACTCCAAGGCCAAAAATTGGAGGGTATTCTCTGATGTCGAATGAGATTGTTGGGGTTTTATTAGCAGCAGGTCTTTCTAACAGAATGGGGCCAGAGAATAAGTTACTCCTCAAGGTATCTGACCAACTTAGTATGGTGCGCTATACCGTTGAAATGTTAGTTGCTAGTAAAATAGATCATCTTTATGTGGTTCTTGGGTTTGAAGCAAATGCGATTGAAAATGAGTTGAGAGATTTGCCTATCACCATTGTAAACAATAAAGACTTTCAAAATGGACAGGCATCGTCTGTGAGAGCAGGATTATCTGCAATCAATAAAACATATAAAGCTGTGTTGTTGGCTCTCTCTGATCAACCTTTTTTAGTATCGAGTGATATTAATAAATTCATTGACGAGTTTTTAAGAACTGAAATTGAGCAAGTTTTTATTCCTTATTGTGATGAGCAACGAGGAAACCCAATAATTTTACCGTCTAGTTGTGTCTCAGAAATTCTTTGCTCAAGCCACAACCTTGCTTGCAAAAATTACACTAAGAATAACCCTCATAGCGTCCATAAATATGAAACTTTAAATCAAAATTTTTTTAAGGATCTTGATACGCCTGATGCTTATCAAGATTTTTTAAGAATAAATAATAACGGACTAAATTGTCCTCAATAAAAATAGGGAGTGAAAAAAATAAGTATGAAGTTAACTGGACAAAATGAAATAGCTGCTAGTCCTGAAGTGGTTTGGCAAGCGTTAAATGATCCTGAGGTTTTGAGCCAGGCTATGCCTGGTTGCGAGTCTATGGAAAAGATCTCGGATACTGCTTTTAAAGCGACGATCGTAACTAAAATTGGCCCCATCAAAGCTAAATTTAATGGTGAAGTTGAGCTTCAAGATTTAGATCCACCAAATGGATATAAACTTGTTGGTAGTGGTTCAGGGGGATCTGTTGGTAATGCCAAAGGTGCTGCGACAGTGACACTGACACCGCAACCTGGTGGCGGGACATTACTGAGCTATGATGTTGAAGCAATTGTCACAGGAAAATTAGCTCAGCTAGGAGCCAGATTAATTAATAGTACAGCGAAAATTTTGGCTGGAAAGTTTTTTAATTCATTTGAAAAAATTGTAAGTGATCGACCTAGTCCAAAATCTACTGAAGGAGGCGGTGCTTTGCGCTGGGTGCTCGTTGGTGGCAGCGTTTTAGTGCTGATAGGTTTGATTACGTGGTGGGCTTTAACTAGAGCTAGTTAAACTCATTTTACTTTATTTTTTATTTGATGTGCTAAAAACGGAGCAAAATATGAAGAATGTTTTTAAAAGTTGCTTTAAGAACTTTATATGCGTTCTTCTGTTTTTTGCTCTGATTTTTCCTGCTAGTTTACAGTTTAGTTTTTATAATACGGTAGCACAGGCTCTTTCAAACCATGAAACTTCTTGGATTTTGATATGTACGTCTGATGGTCTTGTTTATATTAATTTGGAAACTGGTGAGAAACGACACGCTGATCAAGATAAAGGACATAATACAGATAGTTCTGGATGTCATGCAAGTTGTTTAGGTTTTTATTCAAAATCTGAAAATATAAATAAAAAATCTTACAGATACATATACAATGTTTTGTTAAGCCACATGAACTTACTCTCTGTTTATATGGGAAATGGCGTTCGTGTGATTAGGTCTAGATCTCCTCCCATTTATTCTTGAAATGTAACTTTATTGATTGCTGCTTTATTAGTTCTTTTGTTCGCACTTTAAATATCAATTGATGGGTTTATAAA
>JAJFHW010000324.1 GCA_021775385.1 Hyphomicrobiales bacterium
GATTGCTCTTGCTCATGACCTTGGTCATTCACCATTTGGTCATGCGGGGGAGCGGGCGCTCAATCGTGTTATGGCTGAGTTTGGTGGCTTTGATCATAATGCGCAGAGTTTAAAGCATGTGACTTTGCTGGAGCATAAATATCCGCTATTTGATGGCTTGAATCTGAGCTTTGAATGTTTGGAGGGGATTGTTAAGCATAATGGTCCACTTATTGGTGACTTGGCTAAGGGCACTGCTGCTGATGCCAAGGGGGACACTGCCGATGAAGGTGTTCATTCTTATATTTTAGAGATTAATAAAGATTTGGACTTGGGGCTTGATCAATTCGCGTTGTTGGAAGCGCAAGTGGCAGCCATTGCTGATGATATTGCTTATTGTAACCATGATATTGATGATGGATTGCGCGCTGGGTTGATTGACCTTGAGGATTTGAAGAAAGTTAGTCTTACTTCTGAGATACTTGAGCAAATAAAAGATGATTTTAGTTTGCAATTTACAAATCTGGACAAAGGGCGGTTGATCTATGAATTGAACCGCCGGTTAATCACCGCAATGGTTGCTGATATCACTGCTGAGGCTCAAAAATTGATTTTTGAGGCTGATTTGAGTAATAGAGATGATGTTCGCTGTGCGAAACGAAGTTATATACAGTTTTCTTCTTCTATGTTTTTAGCTCTTAAAGAGCTCAGAGAGTTTCTTTTTGCTACTGTTTACCGCGATAAGTGGGTGATGCAGGTGATGGGGCATGCTGAAGATATTGTGATAGATTTATTTCAGGCCTATTCATCCAATGCCGAATCATTGCCTTCTGATTGGCAAGCTCTGTTGCAAACGAATGATCTGCAAGACCGCGCCATTCATATTTGTGATTTTGTTGCCGGGATGACGGATCGGTATGCTCTTCAGGAACACAAACGATTGTTTGATGTAACTCCTGAGCTGCGATAGGCCCGAATTGTATGGGAAGTTTATATTTCCTTATGCTTTTCAATCAGATAGAATGAAAATAACCACTATGGTAAATCATGGCTCTTCGTCCTGTTTATCGTTTGTGAAATGTATGTAATAAGCGGCTTACTGTTGATTTGTTTGTCAGTTTGTTTTTGACAAATATCAGTACTAGTTTTCAGTACCAACTTTAAGAGTTGCCTTCGAATTAAAATTTTGTGTTATCCGTGCTTTGTGTTTCAACTTATTAAGTACCCATATTATTAAGTACCATATTTTTGTAAGCCCATTTGAGTAGGCCCATAGGAGGGGTTATGGATCTCTTTGTATTGTTTAAAGATCATGTGCAGACAGTTATTAATGACCTAATTAAGGGTGATGTCTTGCCTGCAGACGTGAACTTTAGCGCAGTTAACGTTGAGCCGCCTCGTGACCCGGCTCATGGAGATTTGTCGACCAATGCGGCTATGGTGTTGGCAAAACCTGCCAAGATGAATCCAAGAGCGCTAGCGGAACAGATTTCTTCAAAACTTACTGAGATTGATATTGTTAAATCAGCTGAAGTGGCTGGTCCTGGTTTTATTAATTTGCGCCTAGAAGATAGCTATTGGCCACAGGTCATTAGAGATATCTTGGCTGACCCTGCTGGTTTTGGACAATGCGATATTGGCAAAGATGAAAACGGTGTTTCAAGGAAACTTAATATTGAATATGTTTCGGCAAACCCAACTGGCCCAATGCATGTTGGCCATTGCCGGGGTGCTGTTTTTGGAGATGCTTTAGCACGGTTGCTTGAATTTGCTGGCTTTGATGTGAGCCGAGAATATTACATTAACGATGCGGGCGCGCAGGTTAATGTTTTGGCGCGCTCTGCCTTGCTGCGGTACCGTGAAGCTTTGGGCGAAGATATTGGCGCCATTCCTGAAGGGTTATATCCAGGGGATTATTTGATCCCCCTTGGTGAGACTTTGAAGGAAATTTATGGCGATGCTTTGCTTTCAATGGATGAAGATGCGTGGCTTCCACTTGTTAAGCAAGAAGCTATTGAAGGCATGATGGGGCTTATACGTGAAGATTTAGCTGCATTGAATATTCACCATGATGTTTTCTTTTCTGAAAAGACCTTGCATGAGGATGGCGGTAAGAAAATTAAAGCTGCGATTGAATTTTTGCGCGAACAAGGGCATATTTATCGTGGACGGCTTGATCCTCCCAAGGGAAAATTACCTGATGATTGGGAAGATCGTGAGCAAACCTTATTCAGAGCCACAGATTTTGGTGACGATGTAGACCGTGCTTTAGAGAAATCTGATGGCAGTTATACGTATTTTGCAGCTGATATTGCTTACCATAAAGATAAATATGATCGCGGGTTCTCTCATCAGATTGATATTTTAGGTGCTGACCATGGTGGTTATATCAAACGGTTAAAAGCGGCTTTAAAGGCGATTTCTGCGGGTGAAGCTGAGCTGGATGTACGGATTTGCCAATTGGTTAAGCTTTTGCGCGATGGTACAGAAGTTAAGATGTCAAAACGAGCGGGCACCTTTGTTACATTACGGGACGTTGTTAATGAGGTGGGTGTCGATCCGGTACGTTTTATGATGTTGATGCGCAAGAATGATGCGCCTATTGATTTTGATTTTGCAAAAGTTACTGAGCAATCTAAGGATAATCCTGTGTTTTACGTGCAATATGGCCATGCACGGGTGCATTCGATCTTTCGTCAGGCGCAGGAAGTTATGCCTGGCATAGATCCTGCTTCTGTAAAACTGAAAACTGCATCTTTGAATAATTTAGTAGATGAAGGTGAACTAAGCTTAATGCGTCGGCTGGCTCAATATCCAAGAGTGGTTGCGAGTGCAGCCGGAGCCCATGAGCCGCATAGGATTGCGTTTTATCTTTATGAATTGGCGAGCGAATTGCATAGCTTTTGGGCCAGAGGCAAAGTTGCGCCACATTTAAGGATTATTCAAGAAGATGACTGGGAAATTACAACAAACAGGATTGCACTAATTGCTGCAATTGGTGCTATACTAAAATCTGGACTATCGATTTTAGGCGTTTCGGCGCCGGAAGAGATGCGGTAAACTAGATTTACGTTGTGATTCGGGCTTAAACTGAGCGGGTTAAGGAATATACAATATGTCGGATAAGCTGACCGCATACAGAGGTGAAATGTTTTCCTCTCAACAGGATGGTGAAGCACCCCAGCAAAATTATGGGATAGACCCCAATACAGGTCTTCCTATTCAGTCTGGATATGCTCAACAAGCAGGCCAGCAAATGGGCCAGCAGGGGGTGCCGCAAGGTAACCTTCAGGGTAACCAGGGCTTTACTGGCGAGGGACAACAGGCTGACCAAACTTACTATCAGCAACAAGACCCCTATCAACAACAAGATCAATATCAGGGACAGCAGGCTGGTTTTCAGCAGCAAGACCCTTATCAGCAGCAGGGACAATATACTCAGGCTGATTACAATCAAGCTCAATATGGTCAGCAGCAATATGGCCAAGATCAATATGCTCAGCCTCAGCAAGATCAAAGTTTGCAGCAGTATCAAGACCCATATCAAAATGGCACTCATCTTAATGGTACTCAGGGACAATATGGCCAGGTAGATCAATCTAATGCTGGATTACAGACGGATATACCCAGCAAAATCAGGGGTATATCGAGGAAACAGATCCATATATGGCGGCGCATCAGAATGCGACGCTTCCTTATGACCCTTCTAATGATGCTCTTGGACAAGCTGGCCACTCATATGGTGTTGGTCAGGATCAGCAAGGGTATGTGCAGCAATATCAAGATCCTAATCAATATCAAGATCCAAATGCTGGACTGGGTGAATATAGCGCTGAGCAATCTGCATACGCTCAACAATATCAGGATCCGAATGCTGTCTATGGTGATTATCAGCAAGGCGCTGTGGCTGGCTTACCGGCTCCAGATGCTTATGCCGGATCTCAACAGCAATATCAGGATCCTAATGCTGGAACAGAATACGGAGCTCACTATAACAACCAGGGATTGCAACCTCTTCAAAATAACGCACAACCGGGTATGATTGCTAGTGGTGGTTATGGCCAACAAGGTGTTGACCCTGCAGTTATGGCAGCTAACCAAGCTGATGCGAGTTATGAAGGTAATGTGCAATCATCAGGCCGCAAATCGTTTTTGGTAGGCACTATGATCCTTGGATCAGTGATTATTGGTGGTGGTGTTGCTTTTGCATATAAATATTCTGGTGATAGTTCGTCAGATAATGGACCTGTTATCACATCTGAAGACTCAGGTGTTAAATCTAAGCCTGATAATCCTGGTGGTCGTGAGTTTGCTCATCAAAATAAAAAGATTTTTGCTCGCCTTGGAGATCCGGGCGCTAAAACTGAAGCAGGCATTGTAGCTTCACGTGAACCGGAAGTCGTTGAAAGCTTGCGCGGTGAAGTGAAAGATGCAGCCAATCAGGGGCAAAAGCTCGGAGATAATTCTACCGACACTAATGGTGGCCCAAGACGCGTTCGCACTTATCGCATTGACAGAAATGGCAACCAAATTCTTGATACTGGCGCTAGTCGTGCCAAATTAGCTGGCCAGGATGTTAAAGATATGCCTGGAGTTACTGCTGATACTGGGCAACCTGCTCGTACTGTTCGTACCTTAAAAGCGAATGGTGAAAAACAGGTTCAGCAAAAATCAATTCAAATTGCGCGGGCACAAGCTAAAGCTCCTCCAGTTAATAGAGTGGCTTCGAACGATGGAAATTATGTTGTGCAGATTTCAGCTCGGCGTACACAAACTGATGCCTTAGCGGCTTTTTCTGGATTGCAATCTAAATATGGTGCTGTTCTTGGTGGATACCGTCCGCTTATTCAACGGGCTGACTTAGGTAGCCGTGGTATTTGGTTTAGACTTCGTGTAGGTCCTATGAAAAGCAGAGAAGATGCTGCTAATGTTTGCTCTAAACTGAAGAGCAAAGGCATGAAGAATTGCTTGGTTGCGTCTCGTTAACTTGATGCTGCTTGGCGTGGTGCTTATATCATGGCGCTTGATTTTTTAATCTCTATAAGTTTTAAAAGCCCCTCATATTTTGAAGGGGCTTTTTTTATAGGGTGTGTTTAAAAATAGTTTTTTTAAGATTGGTTTTAACAAAATGTGGAATTGTTTTACCAGTTAGATTTTTGAGGGATTGTCTATGAATAGATCTGCGTTTATTTCCGGTGTTGAAGGGCTTTCTTTGCTTCCTTATGAGCGAGATTTTTTTGCGTCTAGCTGTCCGCTTGGTCTTATTTTGTTTGCGAGAAACATTGAAAGTGAGAGCCAAATAAAACGTCTTGTCGGAGATGTCCGAGATGCCGTTGGCGCAGAGGATTTTTGGGTGCTAATTGACCAAGAGGGGGGGCGTGTTCAGAGATTGCGTCCACCTTTGTTTCCTGAACTTCCCGCGGCGCGACGCTATACAGAGCTATATAAGCAAGACCCGAGTAAAGCGCAATTAGCCGCTTTTGAAATTGGTAAGTTTATGGGGAAGCGTTTGTTAGATCTTGGGATCACTATGAATTGTGCGCCTTGTCTTGATGCGGCGCAACTTGATGCTCATGATATTATTGGGGATCGTAGTTTCGGGATTGAAGTCGACGAAATAGTCAAATTGGGCCGTTGCCAAGCTGAGGGCCATTTGGCAGCTGGATCATTGCCGGTGGTAAAACATATTCCTGGGCACGGGCGTGCGAATGCTGATAGCCATTTGGCTTTACCTGTAATTGATGCGTCTCATGAGGAATTAAGCGTTGTTGATTTTGAGCCCTTTAGGCAACTCAATACTCTGCCTGTTGCGATGACTGCTCATGTTGTATATTCAGCGATTGATGGCTCTTTGCCGGTGAGTGCTTCTGCGAGCTCTATTGAAGATATTATACGCAAGGAAATTGGCTTTGATGGTTTTTTGATGTGCGATGATGTTTCTATGGAAGCATTAGATGGCTCGATTGCTGAACGCACGAAAGCTGTACTCTCTGCTGGTTGTGATGGGGCTTTGCATTGCAATGGTCAATTTGATGAGATGGAACAAGTTGCTGAAAATAGCCCGACATTAGAGGGGCGTAGTTTGAAGCGCTTTGAAGCTTCATTTGAGATGGTTAGAAGCTCTAGTGACATTGATGAAACTTTGGCTCTTGAATTCTTAGCTGAAGATTGGTGTGCTTGTTCATAAGAAATAGTAACCTACTGAATTAGCAATATATAAAAATAAATAGGAGTTTTTTTTGACAGCTCAGAAGCCACAATCTCAAGATGAGCAATGGGAACAGAACCCGCCTTTTCAGGATGATGAGGTGAGTGCTGATGACCGTTTGCTTGTTGAGCTAGATGGGTTTGAGGGGCCGCTTGATTTGTTGTTGGCGTTAGCGCGTGAAAAGAAACTCGATATTTCTCAAATTTCAATTGCAGATTTAGCCACTCAATATATTGGGTACATCAATGATTTGAAAAAACATAGGCTAGAGATAGCTGCTGATTATTTGGTGATGGCGGCTTGGTTGGTGTTTTTAAAATCCAAGTTGATTTTACCGAGTGAAGAAACTGAAGCCGAGAGCCCTAGTGGTGATCAACTGGCTGCTCAACTGGCTTTTCGTTTGAAACGTTTGGAAGCTATGAGAGCCAAAGGAAATGAGTTGATGGCGCGTCCGCAATTGGGGCAAGAATTTTTTTCAGTTGGAGCGCCTTTAGTTAGAAACACGATTTCCAAAGTTGAATATAAGGCTGAGTTGTTTGACTTGTTAAAGGCTTATTCTGCGCAACAGCAACGTCAAGTTGTTCAGGGCTATAAGGTGAAACGCCGACAGGTTTGGTCTATAAAAAAGGCAAGAAATCGACTGAGCTCATTGCTTGGTATGTCAATTGAATGGGCACCTATTAACGAGTTGATTGCGTCGTTCCTTGGAGCTGAAACTGCGATGAAAACCACAGTTGCCAGTACTTTTGGAGCCACATTGGAGATGGCGCGTGATGGAGTGATTGAGATTAAACAATCAGGTCCTTTTCAACCTCTTTATGTAAAAACGACTTCAAACTCTGAGGAGGTTGATGATGAGTGAAATGAGCACTGATCTAAGCAAAGGGCAATCTTTAGGTGAAGGGCGTCTTGATGATTTGCGCATTTTAGAAGCTTTGATTTTTGCCTCGAATGAACCTTTGAGTGAACATGCATTGCGTGAAGAGTTGGATGAGGGAGCTGATATTTCAGCTTTGTTAGAGCAATTAAGAGCTGATTATTCTAATCGGGGCATTCAACTTGTATCGATAGATGGGAAATGGGCTTTTCGAACGGCTCCAGATCTGGCTGCGTTTTTGACCAAATATAAAGTGGTTAAAAAGAAACTTTCTCGGGTGGCTCAGGAAACCTTATCAATTATTGCATACCACCAACCGGTGACAAGAGCTGAGATTGAAGATGTGCGGGGGGTGCAAACCTCAACTGGTACGCTTGATGTTTTACTCGAGACCGGTTGGATTAAAATGCGCGGTCGTCGTCGGGCACCGGGTCGGCCAATCACTTATGGTACGACAGATTTATTCCTTGATCAATTTGGTTTAAGTGCTGTTGATGATTTGCCAGGATTAAGTGAGTTAAAGGGAGCTGGCTTGTTAGATGGAACTGTGCCTGTTGATTTTGAAGTCCCTTTATCGCAAAAACTTGAGACTCTGATGGATGATGAATTGCCATTAGATGAAGAAGATGATGAGAGCGCTGGTGATAGTTTTTAAGTTATTGTCGTTATGAGCTTAAGTCTTCACGACTTTTTTATAGAGCCATTTCCCTATGAGCGTTAACGCGGCCATTAGACATAAAAAATATGCAAAAAACTGAGCTGATCCTATAGTGTGGGATGTTAGAAGCCCTACTAGCGTATAGGTAAATGGTAGCATCAGTAACCATCCGGGTATTTTTTTTATCATCAAGGCAAAGCCAAATGTTGCAAGAAGTGTTGGGGCTAGTGAGAGGCATAGGATTAAGCTTGCTTTGATGCTTGCACCATCGATTAATCCGATAAAGGGAAGAATAAAAACACTTGACCCTATTAAGGTTTTCCCTAGGCCAGTTTGCCAAGTTGAACTCGGCATTAATTGATCAGCTTGATAAAAGTAGCGAACCAGCAAAAGTATCATTACGCCTGATTGCGCAATAAAAAACCACCCATAATAAAAGGCCATCCAATTTATTTGCTGATAAAATTTTAGATGATAAACGGCTCCGCACCAGGCCCAGCCGAGAGTTAGAATTAGACCAGCTAGCAATGATTTGTTGTGATTGAGCGTAAGTGTGAGCCAGAAAAAAACTAGTGATAATAGAATGGCTAGGAGCGGTAGTGGCCAAATGCTTTGATTGTAAAACGCGATAGAGCTAAAATACACATCAGGGGAAAATAGCAAAAGATCTTCAAGTTGGTAGTTTGCTATATTCATCTTAACCCTCGATTGTTTGTTTTTTTATGCTGGTTTTTATTGTTAAAGCGAGGCCCATTAGAGAGAGGAGATGTATGCTGCCATTTCAGCTCTCATTTTTAAGTCAGGCATTGGACCGAGGCCCGCAGATAGATTTTCTTTCACATGGTCAACACGGCTTGTTGCCGGGATTGCAACAGTCAGTGCGGGATGACTAATTATGAATTTTAAGAGAAACTGTGGCCAGTTGGTGCAGTTAATTTCTTTGGCAAAATCTGGTAGAGGGTGAGTGCTGTATCGATCTATTAGACGGCCCCTTGAGAATGGGCGATTGGCAATAACGGCGATGCCTTTATCAGCAGCGAAGGGGAGTAATGTTTTCTCTGCTGCCCGATTTTCAATGTTGTAGGTGAGTTGAACGAAATCCAGTGGTTCAGATTTCATTATTTCAAGAAACTCATTGTGTCTTCGGCTGTGACTGGTTGTGATGCCGATATAACGAACCAGTCCTTCTTTCTTTAGAGTTTTAAGAATTTTTAAATGAGCTTTCCAGGCGACCAAGTTATGAACCTGTAACAAATCAAACTTTTTAATTCCCCATAATTTCATGGATTGTTTGATTTGGGTGAGGCCTTGGCCTTCAAAGCTTGTCCAGACTTTTGTAGCCCCGAATAAGCTTTGAGGGTAGCTAAGTTCTTTAAGCATATAGCCAATGACTTCTTCTGATGAGCCGTACATGGGGGATGAATCAACCATGGCGCCACCACCTTCAAAAAAAGCTCTTAAAACTTCTGTTCTGCTTTTTCGCAGGGTTGGGTTAGGGCCTACATTAAAGTTTATCCAGGAGCCGATGCCAATGGCGGGGATTTTTTCTCCGGTTGAGGGGATGATTTTTTTAAAAATTGTTGAGTGATTTTGCGCTTGGAGTGAACCAGGCCATAGAGTGGTCATTGTGCCAGTTAAAAGACTTTGTGCTAATAGGCCTTGTATGAAATCTCTTCGGTTTAGATAAGAATTGGGCATTGGTCAGCTCCTTTAACCAGGCCTATATTTTTAAGGTGTCGTTTAACAAAAATTATTATAAAGCACGACCTGGACTGTAGTCATAGTTCAATAGTTTGTTTAGAAATAGACCGTTCAGACCGTTTTGAAGGCATCTATTCGTACAAATGGTAACCAGTTTGTTGAGTTGGATCTGTACAGATAGTGTTTCTTTTGTCATAAGAGACTAGAGCTTGTTATTTAAAAGTGGATACCGGTTTTAAGAATTTGTGGATGCTGAGTGGGCATCTGAAGCGCCAGTAAAGTAACAAGCTTAAATAAAAAATAGAGCATGTCTTCAAATTCAAAAGTGAGATGCTCTGGTTATGAAACTTTTGGTGTTGAACTTAGGCCCTTTGCCTAATTCTTTGCCGATACTTGATGGAAAGATTAATTTTTGAGTTTAGCATCACCAGGTTGGGGACGGCGCGGATCAGCTGCTGCGACCATTGCGGCGCGGTTAACTTTTGATAATCTAACGCGGTCATTTGATGGTAAAGGGGCTCTTCGTGGGGTCAGTCTTGATATTGAGCCAGCGGAGACTGTTTGTTTATTGGGGCCATCTGGGTGTGGTAAAACCACACTTTTACGGATTGCTGCTGGTATAGAGCGGCCTGATAGTGGGCGGGTTTTGTTTAACCATCAAGAAGTAGTTGGACCTGATGTTTTCACACCGCCTGAAAAACGTGGTGTTGGGCTGATGTTTCAGGATTTTGCTCTTTTTCCGCATTTAACAATTTTACAAAATGTTATGTTTGGCCTTAAAAATTTTGAGGCAAAGGATGCGACACGAGTGGCTTTAGCCACGCTTGATCGTGTTGGACTTGCCCGCTATGCGGAAGATTTTCCGCATATTCTTTCTGGCGGGCAGCAGCAACGTGTAGCATTAGCCAGAGCGATTGCACCAAGACCTAGTATTATCTTTATGGATGAGCCTTTTTCTGGACTAGACCCACGATTGAGAGATCGTATTCGTGAAGAAACATTGGCAATTTTGCGTGAGATGAGAGCAACTTCGGTGATTGTTACTCATCAAGCTGAAGAAGCGATGCGAATGGGTGACCGGATAGCTGTTATGCGTGATGGACGAATTTTACAAGTTGGCACAAGTGAAGAGATTTATAATCACCCAAATTCCTTATTTGTGGCCCGAATTTGTGCTGAAATGAATGAAATCCCTTGCGTTGTTAAAAATGGTGAAGTTGAGACTGTTTTTGGTCGCTTTCCAGCGAATGGGTTGGATGAGGGCACTGAAGCTGTTTTTGGGGCACGTTTACTTGGTTTAAGCGTCTCTAAAGAGGGGCCTGGTGTTCAAGGGCGGGTTATTGATAGAAAGTTCTTAGGTGGTTCAGCTTTGTTAGAAATTGTGGTTGATGGACATGATTCACCATTACAAATACGTTTGAGGGAGAATACAGCCCCAAATGTAGGGGATGAAATTTTCGTTTTTGTTGATATGCATTTGCCTTTGGTGTTGGCAAAAGACGATTAAGCCCTTTTTCTTTGCTAAGTTTAACCTTATATAAGATGCAGTGGTTGCGCATATGGGTTGTTTTTGTAATATTGGAATAAAGAACAAGAAAATGCGCATTAGGCGTTAGGAGAAAAGAAGTATGGGTTACCCTGGTATTTGGCAAATTTTAATCGTTTTACTACTTGTAGTGCTTTTATTTGGCCGCGGTAAGATTTCAGATTTGATGGGCGATGTTGCTAAAGGCATCACAAGCTTTAAAAAAGGTCTGAAAGATGAGGACCAGGATACTGCATCAAATGTTCATTCACTTGAGCAAGGTAGTGATGCGGACAAATCTGGCTCACTAAATAAAGAAAAAGCTGATTTATCTTAAAATTTTTAGCTGAAACGATAGATATTAAATTTCTAGATAGTAAAGCTGAGTGTTTATAAAAAAGGTGAAGTGTGGTTTTGCTAAAATTGAGGAGTGAACCACACTTGTATCTAATTGGATCGTAAGATCTTTATCTATTTAGGTCAGCAGATCTATATTGATTATAAAACGGCTCTTCTTTTATCAATCCATATCTAGCAATTTTAGTCTTTCATTTTTGGGCGAGATGTTTTCTGTTTGTGATTGATCAGTCTTCTATTCGATAGATAAATATCACGTTAGATAAATCGCAAAAACACGTTCAGCTTTTTTGCTGATCTAAATGGAGTAACTTTCCATGTTTGATATTGGCTGGAGTGAATTACTTGTCGTTGGGCTTGTAGCGCTGATTGTGGTTGGCCCAAAAGAGTTGCCAGCGATGATGAAACGTATTGGGCAATTGATCCGCAAGGCTAAACACACCGCGGGTTCTTTTCAACGCCAATTTGAAGATGCTATGGACGAGGGTGAACTTGGTGAATTGAAAGCCAGTGTTAAAGGCATCCAGGAAGACTTAGACCCGAATAAGATTATGGGTGACATGGTTGGTGATGAAACCGTTGATGACTTTGATCTTGATAAATGGAATGAACAAATTCTTGAAGATGAGAAAAAACGTACAGAAAACCCCATTCGCACTGTGGAAGAAATGGAAGCGACCAAGGGTGAGGCAGATACTATTGGTGCTTTAGACAGTGATGTTTCAAGTAGTTCAGAGGTTGCAACTGAGCGTTTAAGCAAAGATCAAGACCTTGCTCAGGAGAAACAAGTTTCATGAGTGTTGATAGTGTTGAGGACAGCAAAGCTCCTCTGATTGCTCATTTGGTTGAGCTTAGAACACGACTTTTATGGTCTCTTGTGGCGATGGCTATCGCTTTTGTGTTCTGTTTTTATTTTGCTTCGACGATCTATAATTTCTTGCTTGGTCCTTATGAAAGAGCTGTTGGGCCGGATCAAATTATTGATATGCAATTTACAGCGCCTCATGAATTTTTCTTTACGCAATTAAAGATGTCATTGTTTGGGGCCTTTGTGATTTCTTTTCCTCTTATTGCTTTGCAGATTTATAAATTTATTGCGCCTGGACTTTATGCAAATGAGCGGCATGCGTTTGTGCCTTATTTGATCGCTACACCTGTCTTGTTTCTCATTGGGGCTTCCATTGTTTATTATATTGTGATGCCTTTGGCTTTATCGTTTTTCCTTTCGACACAGCAGGCTGGTGATACTGGTGTGCAGATTAAACTTGTGGCGCGGGTGAGCGAATATTTCTCCTTTATTATGGCGCTGATTATGGCTTTTGGAATTTGTTTTCAATTGCCAGTGGTTTTGACCTTACTTGGGAAAGCTGGGCTGGTTACTTCTGAGTGGTTGAAAGCGAAACGGCGCTATGCTGTTGTTGCGGTGTTTGCTGCTGCCGCATTACTAACGCCACCAGACCCGATGAGCCAGCTTGGATTGGCCTTACCAACTTACCTTCTTTATGAATTTTCCATTTGGATGGTGATGTTGGTTGAAAAGAAGCGTGATGAAAAAGAGGCGGCACGAGATTAGAACAGCTTTATTTTTTCTCACGGCTATTCCATGAGCTAACGCTCATAGGCCTCCGAGGGGCGGTGCTTGCACCGGGCAGCTCGCGCTGCCATTTCCGTGCTCTGAAGTAAAGCACTCCTTTTTTCGTAATGAGACTTCATGAGTTTTTTTAACGAATACAATACTATGAGACATGTTCTAGATGAATTTAACATTTGCATTTTCGCGTAAATGCCTTTGAAGAAGTGATGCTCTTTGCGTTTTTCTCAACTTTTCTAATTTGTTTCCTTGTGATAGTTAGTAGTTTGTTTACATAACTCTTTTTGGTTATGAAAATAATAGTTGTTTTTCTTTGTCCTTTTTAATGAACTTTTAAGGCGCGCGGCGCCATTTTTTATAGGGGTGATTTATGTTTGATCTAAAGTGGATCCGTGAAAATAGTGAAGCCTTTGATGCTGGTCTTGCAAAGCGCGGGGCTGCGCCGCTCTCAATTGATATCTTGAAGATTGACGAAGAACGCCGCGATCATTTGAAAGCCTTGCAAGATGCGCAAGCAAAGAGGAATACCGCGTCTAAAGAAATTGGCAAGGCGAAAGCTAGCGGTGATGAAGCGGCTGCAGCGGCAGCCATTGCCGAAGTAGCGAAGATTAAAGAATTTATTCAAAATGGTGAAGAAACTGAACGTGAGATTGATGAGCGAATAAATGCGCTTTTGTCTTCCATTCCTAACTTGCCACATGATGATGTGCCTATTGGTAATGATGAAGATGACAATGAACTTGTTCGTACAGTAGGCGAGCAACCTTCATTTGATTTTGAGCCAAAAGAGCATTTTGACATTGGCGAAGCACTGGGTTTGATGGATTTTGAAACAGCTGCCAAGATGTCAGGTAGTCGATTTGTTGTGTTATCTGGCGCTTTAGCGAGATTAGAGCGTGCGCTAGCTCAATTTATGCTTGATTTGCAAACCGGTGAGCATGGCTATACTGAAGTTTCTCCACCAACTTTGGTGAAAGCAAACGCGCTTTATGGAACAGGCCAACTGCCAAAATTCGAAGAGGATCTCTTTAAAACAACAGGAGATCATTACCTTATTCCAACTGCTGAGGTACCACTTACAAATATTGTGGCGGATTGTATTATTGATGAAGGGTATTTGCCGCGACGCTTCACTGCCTTTACACCTTGTTTTCGGTCTGAGGCTGGATCTGCTGGCCGAGATACAAGGGGGATGATCCGTCAACACCAGTTCATGAAAGTTGAAATGGTGTCTGTTACAAAACCCGAATTATCAGACGCGGAACTTGAGCGTATGACAGGGTGTGCTGAAGAAGTGTTGAAACGTCTTGGGCTGTCTTACCGTGTTATGAAGCTTTGCACCGGAGATATGGGCTTTGGTGCTCGGCGTACTTATGACCTTGAGGTTTGGTTGCCGGGACAGAATATGTACCGCGAAATTTCAAGTTGTTCGGTTTGTGGTGACTTTCAAGCGCGGCGCATGAATACTCGTTATCGTGTTGAAGGTGAGAAAGGTGGGCACTTTGTGCACACGTTAAACGGCTCTGGTCTTGCTGTTGGGCGGACGATGGTGGCAGTCTTAGAAAATTACCAGCAAGCTGATGGTAGTGTGGTTGTTCCTGAGGTTCTAAAACCTTATATGGGTGGTATAGAGATCATCAAGGTAGATTGATTTGCTGGTTACCTTTAGAAACGACTTTTTGTAATTTTGCTTCTATGGCCTAATTTAAGTGACGTTTTTATGAGCGTGAAATTAAACAGCCCTAAACGGAGAGCTTGTCTTTATGCGGATTCTTGTAACGAATGATGATGGAATTGATGCTACAGGAATTAAAGTTTTAGAAGGCATTGCCCGTGAGCTTTCAGATGATGTCTGGGTAGTGGCGCCAGCTCTTGATAATAGTGGTGTCTCTCATTCACTTACATTACATGAGCCTTTGCGCCATTCTCAACATGGTGAAAAAACATTTTCCATTCAAGGGACACCGACTGATTGTGTGATTATGGGGGTGCGTAAATTTTTAGGGAGTACGCCGCCAAACCTTGTTTTGTCAGGTATTAACCATGGGCAAAACATCGCTGATGATGTGACTTACTCTGGGACAATAGCAGGGGCATTTGAAGGGTCTTTACTTGGTATTCCTTCCATTGCTCTCAGTTTGTCAACAGGGATTAAATCACCTCAATCTATGTATTGGGACACGCCTAAAACCCAGGCCGCTTCGTTAATTTCTACCCTTGTAGAAGGGGGGATAAGTGCGGATATTCCTTTGAATATTAACTTTCCAGATTGTGCGCCTGAAGATGTAAAAGGGAAACTGATTACCGTACAGGGTAAGAGAGACCAGGGATTGCTTCGAATTGACAGCAGACTAGACCCTCGAGGGCGTGATTATTTCTGGTTTGATTTTGAAAGAAAGCTTTCAAACCCAGCTAAGGGCACGGATCTTTGGGCGGTTTATAATGATTATATCTCAATCACTCCGTTACATCTCAATCTAACGCATCATGAAAGTTGTCATGCGCTTGCGCAAAAATTCAATGATGTCTGAGGGTTATAGCCCTTTACTGGTTTTCTTCACATTCTGCCGCTTTTATATCACATTCATGAGTAAACTTATGGTTTGATGCTGTTTTATTATGCCTTTTGGGATGGGCTGGTGAAATGGGGTAATTGTGCAAACTTGAGTGATTTTTTGTCTACTCTTAAAGGTTTGTTGGTGGGCAAGCTGATTGAACTTCGATTGGTTTCAATTGCTATATGATGCATCTTATTGGTTTTTAAGGCCGCGATATTAAGGAAATCTTAACCATATCTATTGAGGTTAATAGCTCAAATTGTAACTATTAAGGTTTTGTTAATCTTTTCCGGGCTTAAATTTAACTATGTTAGAAGTGGGCAGTTCCACTTTTTTTTAGTATGCGTGATAGAGGCCTGTTGTGAGTATAGTAACGCGTTTAACAATGATTGTGGCTATGTGTCTGGTTTTACCGGCATGTAGTTCAAATATGACCCGGTTTGATGCCCCAAGTTTGGGTATGAAACAAAGCGGTATTTCTGAAGACACCCCCATAAATGGCAATAGAGTGCAGCGTGATCAATCTAGCGATAGATCTTATGCGCAACCAGATTATCGTCAATCTCAGTACAATAGAGATTTTAAGCAATCTGATTATCAGAAACCAGCTGACCGTTATAGTTCTAGCCAGAACCAGTATAATAATACGCGCACTAATGATTATGGGCGTAATAATTATAATGATTATCGTCAGCAATATTCTCAAAAACAATATGCTGAGAATAAATACAGCCAAAACAGATTTAATAATTCGAAAGATGGATATCAGCCTAAGAAAATCTACAAAGATTATTCTGATCGCGATGTCTATGACACAAAGAGTACGCCTGATAGCCGGAATGCTTATGATAATCGTTTCCAGAACAAAAATGGTTATGATCAAAATTCTGTGCAGCGTGAAACATTGCCTGATATTCAGCAATCTAATCGCCGTGAAGAAACGCGCGATCAACCAACACGCAAGGTGACGACTTATCGCTATGTGCCGCAAAATGCGCGCAAAGAAAGCGATTATCAGCAGCCACGCCAAAAGCAGGCACTACGTCAACAGGCTGACAAATTTGTTGAGCACCGTGTTGTTCAAGGTGATACGCTTTATAATATTTCCAAACGATATAACGTGCAGCAACAAGACATCAGCCGTGAAAACAACATTGATGGATCTGGCATTAAACTAGGGCAACGATTACGTATTCCGGGTGTGAGCCAACGAAATGTAGATGAGATTTCTCAAAAGTCAGTTGAGAAAAAATCTGTTGTTACTGCCCTTAAGGCGGGTGACAGATACCGGGTGAAAAGTGGTGATACCGTTTATAGCATTGCACGGCGCTCAGGTGTTTCTCCTCAAGACTTAGCGGATGCCAACGGACTTGATAATGTTGGACAGGTGAAGCTTGGCCAAGAGTTAGTTATTCCAGGAAAACAAGCTCAGAAGAAACCTGTTCGTGTTGCATCTATTGATAGAAATGCGGGCATCTCGAAACTTGCTCGAAAGTCTTCAAAAGCTCCTGTTCCAGTTCGTAAGAAAGTGGCTGCCAAAAACAAGATTAAATCAGTTGATGCTGGTGTTTCTAAACGGCTTTCAGGGCCGCATCGGTTTATGTGGCCAGTTGGTGGACGGATTGTTTCTAAGTTTGGTCGTCAAAAAAGCGGAACCATCAATGATGGTGTGAACCTTTCTGTACCGGTTGGCACAAAAGTGAAGGCTGCTGAAAGTGGCACGGTTGCTTATGCTGGAAACGAGCTCAAAGGTTATGGGAACTTGATTTTGGTGCGTCATAAGAATAACTGGGTTAGCGCTTATGCGCATAATAGCAAGTTGCTTGTGAAACGCGGTGATAAGGTTTCTCGTGGGCAATTGATTGCTAAATCAGGTAAATCTGGAACTGTGAACCAACCGCAGTTACACTTTGAACTTCGCAAAGGCTCGAAGCCTGTAAACCCAATGAAATACTTGGCTATGAGGTAAGAGGTTTTCTTTCTCTTACCTGCTATTTTTTTTAGTTGTGCTTCAGATGCCAACAAAGCATCCGCACTTGGGCCATAGAGGGGCGGTATTTTTTGTGACCAGCTCTTATTTCTGCTCGCTAAAGCTCCGCTCAGACTGATCTTGCGCTTCAATTGCCGACAAAGCAAACGCACCTCTGTACTACCAGAAAAATGGTATTTGTTTCGTGATCTCAGATTTGCGAAAATGAATGAACCAAACATCGTGTCCTTGCGACTTATAGGGGTAACTTAAGTAAAAGGAATTCACGATGTATAAGAAATTATTTGCACTAGTGGTTTTAGTGATGGCTCTTCCAGCTCCTGTGTTGGCTGGAGCTAAAGTAAAGATGCAAACTAATGACCTTCATTCTGTTGAAAAGTTTGAGACCGTATCTCGCGCTAATCAGGCACGTAAAAGTAAGCGCCAGAAGTGCCTTGATATGATGCTTCCGCAAGATGGTGTTGATTGTTTGAAGAAATTGAAAGCGAAGAAATAGTCTGGTAAAAACAAGAGGATTACAACTGAGCTTTGACTGGTTGCTTTGAAAAAAGTGACTTCAATTTGGGGCTTCAAGTTGGCGTTAATATATTTGAATATTAAAAAGGGCGGAAATTTCATTCCGCCCTTTTATTTTGTTAAATATCAGATACATAATTAAAATGTATTTAAAGAAGTTCTATAGTTCCGACAGCAATCTTGCCGCTTTTTGAATCAGTTTGAGTATCAAAAGATACTTTCTGACCTTCTGTCAGTGTGCTAATTCCAGCATTTTCAAGCGCTGTTGCGTGAACAAACACATCTTTATCGCCATCTTGTGGTTCGATGAAGCCGAAGCCTTTTTGGCTGTTATAGAATTTTACTGTTCCTGTAGTCATAGTGTTTTCCTTTCAATGACTGTTGTCCGCCTTGATTGACGGTATTAATTGCTACCGTCAGGCGGCAGAATTAGTTGATCCAGTTTGCGCAATTCCCAAAACATCCTGCTCAGTAAGCAGCGGAGGAATGGCTTTAGTTTGAATTGGGGTGGGATTGGTATACCCTTCAAGGGATATAGCTTTAAGTATAGGCTGGGCCAAGCCGAGGTCGTCAAATTTTTTCAAAAGAATGTCTTTATCCGCTGTCTAAAAAAGGCTAGTTGCCAGTTATCAACGGGTCTTTCATACAGGGGGAGCTTGAGTAGAGAAGCTGCCTTGGTTTCTGCGCCACATGGGGCTATTCCAGGCAGGGATCACTAAAATCAAAGTCGAGAATATTTCGTCGCTGATTTATTCATCTACACGCGACATGTAAATGACACTAACCTAATTTGCCGATTAAAGCAACAAAACAAATGTTTTTCAAATGTAGACCGCTGATAGCATCGTTCAAATTAAGAAGTCCAATTATTAAGTGTTTCTGCATTGGGAAAACAATTTATCCAATGATAGTTTTGGTTGTTTTTAACATTTGCCGGGTAAAAATATAGCTGACTGTATGAATTCTTCGAGTTTAGCGCTGAGGTAAAACTGAAGTTTATCTCATTTCAAAACCTCTAATAGAGGTGATATTTTACTTCGCTCCGAGCTCTCCTAATAAATGCTCGATGAATTGCCTTGCAACCCGGCCGGAGCGGCTACCTCTCTCTATTGTCCAGAGGTGGGCTCTTTTGATGAGCTCATCTTCATCCAATTTTATTTCAAGGTCTTTTGCATATGTTTTGATGATTTCGTCGTAGTGGGCTTTGTCGCAATTATAAAAACCAAGCCATAGGCCAAAACGGTCGGAGAGTGAAATTTTCTCGTTTGAGAGATCGTTATTATGGATGTAATCTTTTTGATTATATTCGCTTTGGTCGCGCGCTAATAGATGGCGTTGGTTTGATGTGGCATAAAATATGACGTTTGAAGGCCGTCCAGAAATGCCGCCTTCCAGCATGGCTTTTAAAGATTTGTAAGAGGCATCGTTTGGCTCGAAGGATAAATCATCACAAAATAATATAAATTGAGCATCCTGGTTTTTTAATATCCTCAAGCATTCATTGAGGGTGGTGATATCCTCTCGCAAGATTTCGATAAGGATGAGTGGGTGTTCTAAGTTTTCTTTTGATATCTCGTTGTGAATTGATTTGATGAGCGAGCTTTTTCCCATCCCTCTTGCGCCCCAAAGAAGCGCGTTGTTAGCTGGGAGCCTTTTTGCGAAGGCTTTTGTGTTGTTGAGGAGCTTTTGCTTTTGATCATCAATTCCGATGAGTAGATTTAGGTCGATATAGTTAATTTTCTTAATGGGGGTGAATGACTTGGTGTCGCCTTCCCATAAATACCCTTTTGCTTCGCCATTCTTATATGAAAAAGCGGGGATTTGTGATGGTTTTGGGCTTAAGCGCTCTAACGCATCTGCAATGCGGGATAGATCCTCAGCTATATTTTGTCGTTTTGTCATCGCGTTTTACTCATCTTAAGGACTAATTGTTCCATCAATTGGTTCAGTATTCATCATATAGAGACATTTTTTGAGATTTTTCATTGATTTCGCAGTATAGAACTTCATGCTTCCCTTGCAATGGAAGCTCAAGAGGTTATATTCAGTTTTCGCTGACCAGAGGACTGTTTTAATGGCTTCAGCTTGTGTTAAAAAGTTTATCGAAGATTAAAAAGGGAATGGAATTTTATGCTGATAACTCCTGCATTCGCACAGTCAGCCACGAACGGCGGTGGTACAGGCGATATTTTAGGGACGGTAATGTTGTTTTTACCGTTAATCGCAATTTGGTATTTCCTTATTATCAGACCGCAGCAAACTCAGATGAAGAAACACCGCGAGATGATTGATAATTTGCGACGCGGTGACAATATCGTCACCAATGGTGGTTTGATTGGTAAAATTACCAAAGTAGTTGGTGATGATGAATTTCAGGTTGAAATTGCTGACGGGATTAAAGTTCGGGTTGCACGTGGATCTGTTGCGAAACTTCGCGTGAAAACGGAACCTGTTAACGAAAAATAATAATAGATTTGGCACGGATGGTTCATTTAGTTCTCTACTTGTACTCTACCTGTGCTCTTTGGTGTGAAAGGTATTTTCCATGCTGCATTTTTCTAGATGGAAAACATTTATAGTTTGGGGCTTTGCCCTTCTGGGTGTGCTATGTGCAGCTCCCAACCTTATCCCTGAAAAAGATTTGGCTAGTTACCCACAATTTGTTCAGAATTTAAGACTGAACCTTGGTTTGGACTTACGTGGTGGTTCCCATTTGCTTTTAAAAATGGATAAAGATCTCCTGATTGAAAAGCAAATTAAGGTATTGCGCGGTAATGTGCGGACTGTATTGCGTGGTAAACGTGATGGAGCGGCTCGGACCGGTGCTATTCGCTATCGTGATTTAAGTGCGAAAAAAGATCGGGTTGAATTTAAGCCGTCTGACCCAGCTGATTTGGAAAAAGCTTACCAAGCGGCTCGTACGCTTATTGAACCACTCGCATCTACATCTTTTGGCACGACGCCAGGTAATAATGTAGACGTTGAGAAAACGGCTGATGGACGAATTGTTGTGAGGCCTTCTGAGCCAGCAATAACAGCTAAAATATCAACTTCACTTGATTCTGCTATTGAAGTCTTGAGGCGCAGGGTTGATGCCTTGGGTACTACTGAGCCTTCTATTCAGCGCCAAGGTGAAGACCGGATTTTGTTACAAGTGCCTGGTTATGATGATTCTGATAAGTTGAAAGCCGTTGTTAAACAAGCGGCTGTGCTTTCTTTTCACTTGGTGGTACGGCCTGCAAATGTTGAAGAAGCGGCTGACGGGCTAACTGAGCCGGGGACTACAATCTTCCCGTCTAAGGATCAATATTCCACGCACTATATTCTGGAAGATGAACCTTTGATTACAGGTGCTGATTTGGCAAATGCGCGGCAAGAGATTAGCCCGCAGTCTAGCCGGCCCGTTGTTTCTTTTAGATTGAATTCTCGTGGTGCTGTTCGCTTTGGTGATGTAACAGCGGCGAACGTTGGGCGCCCATTTGCGATTGTCTTGGACGGTGAAGTGATTTCTGCACCGACCATTCAGGAAGCAATTACTGGTGGTTCTGGACAAATTTCTGGAAACTTTACAGTTTCAACTGCTGATGACTTGGCGATTTTATTACGCTCTGGTTCTTTAGAAGCGCCGTTGACTATTTTAGAAGAACGGACTGTTGATGCGAGCCTTGGTGCTGACTCTATTGCTGCTGGTAAGTTGGCCGCAATTATTGGTCTTGTTGGGGTTGTTGCATTCATTCTGATGGCGTATGGCACGTTTGGTCTTTATGCAAACATTGCTCTATTGATTAATATTTCGATGATTATCGGGGCGCTTTCGTTGCTGCAAGCGACTTTAACTTTACCCGGAATTGCGGGTATCGTTCTTACCATGGGTATGGCGGTTGATGCGAATGTGCTTATTTTTGAGCGGATCCGTGAAGAATTGCGGGCTGGTAAAACAGCGATTAGTGCGATTGAATCAGGTTATTCTAGAGCTCTTTCAACCATCTTGGATGCGAATATTACTACATTCTTGGCGGCGATTATTCTCTTTTGGCTTGGTTCTGGACCGGTAAGCGGTTTTGCGGTGACTTTATCAATTGGTATTTTTACATCTGTGTTTACCGCATTTGTATTAACCAGATGGCTAATTGCCTGGTGGTTGCGCTCACAGAGATCTAAAACTGTTGATATGCCAATATAGGGGGATTAGTTCTATGGCGTTTAAAGGTATTGATTTTGTCCCTCATGGTACAAAAATTCCGTTTGTTTCTATGCGAAACATTACTTTCATCCTTTCAGGACTAGCGGTGATTGCATCGATTGCATTATTTTCAACCAAAGGTTTGAACTACGGTATTGACTTTCTTGGCGGTACTTCGATTGAAGTTCGTCATAAAGCTGGACCGGCTAACATTGCTGATGTGCGCTCGAAAGTTGGGGCGCTTGGGTTTGGTGATGTTCAAATTCAGCAATTTAATGACCCTCGAGATGTTTTGGTACGGATTGAACTGCAATCAGGTGGTGAAGAAGCGAACCAAAACGCACTTGATAAAATCAAGGTAGCACTCGGTGATGGTTTTGAATTTCGCAACACTGAAGTGATTGGCCCTACTGTTTCTGGTGAGTTAACCAGAGCTGGTATTATTGCGGTGATCACGGCTATTTTTGTTGTGCTGATTTATATTTGGCTCCGGTTTGAGTGGCAGTTTTCACTTGGTGCGGTTGTTGCACTTGTGCATGATATTGTGCTCACCATTGGTATTTTCTCACTCTTGCAACTTGAATTTACGCTTTCTATCATCGCGGCTTTGCTGACGATTGTTGGTTACTCGCTCAACGATACGGTGGTTGTTTATGACCGTGTGCGTGAGAATTTGCGTAAATTTAAAAAGATGCCACTGAATGAATTACTTGACGTTTCGATTAATGAAACACTTTCACGGACGATTTTAACATCTGTGACAACATTGATTGCTCTTGTTTCATTGTTTGTTTTCGGTGGTGAGGTGATCCGTGGATTTGTTTTTGCGATGATTTGGGGTGTTGTGGTTGGTACTTATTCCTCGATCTTTATCGCATCACCAGTTCTTTTGCTTGTTGGTGTTAAACGTGACTGGAGTGGCCTTGGTGGTGCTAAATATAAAGAACCTGGCACTGCAAAATAAGAATTAAAAAATTTGTTTTAAAAGGCGCTGTTTTCAGCGCCTTTTTTGTGGTCGGTTTTGTTTTGTGATTGGGTAAATTTTGTATTGCGGGTCATTTCTTTGACGTTATCTTTTATATGGTATGCCACAATTTAAATTGTTTATTTTAAACGAGGTTTTTCTAAATGAAGATGGTCTTTGGACTTTTAAATTTGATTATTGTTCTTTTTTATACGTCACCACTAGTTGCGCAGCCAATTGACACTGTTTCTCATCTTGAATGGGGCAAGTTTTTTGAGAAAGCTGGTGTGTCAGGAACGGTTGTTTTTAAGGAACTTGGCCGTGACAAGCGGCATGTTTTTGATAGAACAAGAGCTGAGAAACGTAAGATACCTGCATCGACTTTTAAAGTTATTCACAGTTTGATTGCTTATGAAACTGGCGTAGTAACCAAGGCTGATCAATTGTTTAAATGGGATGGTAAACCACAATGGTTGAAGGCTTGGGAGAGAGATTTGACATTTAAAGAAGCGATCAAAGTTTCTGCAGTTCCGGTTTATAAGAGAATTGCCAAGGCGGTTGGACCCAAAAAAATGAATTATTGGTTGCAGCGCTTAAATTATGGCAATGGAAATATTGATGGAGGGATCAGTGAATTTTGGTTGCCTGGTGGTGGGTTAAAAGTTTCAGCATATGAGCAGGTAACTATGCTTGAGAAACTCTATACCGGGCAATTAAATGCTTCTAAAGATGGGCAAGCTTTTGTTCGTGACATTTTACCTGTTACTAAGCACAAGTGTTTTGTTATTAAAGCTAAAACGGGATTAGCTTTTCGTAAAAACGGTCCACATATTGGTTGGTGGATTGGTTGGGCAAAAGCTCAGCAACAGGTTATCTTTTTTGCTTTGAATATTGATATAAAAGACAAAAAGCAATATGGACTCCGCCAATCATTGGCTGTTTCTTTGTTAGAGCGGGCTCAATTGTTTAAAGAGAAACTTTGCGCTAGTTAACTTATGAAAGTTACGAGATGAAACATGATGCTTATTACCCCGAGCCGTTAGAACTAGAGGCGTATGGCAATGGTGGGTTTCGCTTTGGAGAAATGAGCCATGTTGGGTCTTTGCTCATTCTACAGAGCGGTATTTATGGATGGGATGTGACTGAATTTGATGATGCGCATCCTAATGGTTTTCAAGCGGTGTTTGATGAGGCTGAAGCCCATGAATTTTTAATTTTTGGCACTGGAGATAAGCAACGATTTCCGTCTAAAGAGCTGCGAAGTTCATTTGAAAATGCTGGGCTTGGACTTGAAGTGATGGACACGGGAGCAGCTGCGCGGACATATAATGTTTTAATCTCAGAAGGACGAAAAGTTGCCGCTGCCTTTATCGCTGTTGATTAACGCGGTTGTTTTGCAGGTAACTGAAGTGCAATTAACAGCGCGGTTGCTTGTAGGCAACTGAAGCGCAACTAAAAAAGGTTGTTTTAAGAGTGTTTCCTCTAGACAAAAATCAAAACGAATTAGAAGCGATCATTTTGCGATTAAAGCATCGTGACTATGCGGGGTATTTGAGTGTTCGATTTTCTCCTTTGAAAAACCGAGCAGCATTAACCTGGCTCTTTGGTTTTTTCATGGATGTTGAGCAAATTTCTCTGAAGGTGAATGAACCATTGCTTGGTGAAATTCGTTTGCAATGGTGGCGTGATCAATTGTTAAAGCTGCTTAGAAGTGAGAGTGTTGGGCATCCGGTTGCTGATGGCCTATCTCCTTATTTTAAAAAGTCTGGTGACCAGTTATTTAAAGAAATGATTGCCATTGTTGATAGCTTTGGTTTTGAAATTCAAAAAGAGCCGATTAAAACAAAGGCTGAATTGCATTCAATATTGGATCAACGGTATGGCAGTTTTTTGAGAGCTGGTTTGATCTTGATTGATGGTCAGTTCAATGGCCAGGATGTTGTTTGTTCTGAAGCGGGCAAAGCAATTGGGCTTACGATTTTGCTGGCTGAATTAAATGGTTATTTACACCGAGACATCATGCCCTTGCCGCAAGACGTCATGAGCCTTCATGATTTGTTTCATGAGGACTTTTTAGCGAAGAAGCCAAGCTCTGAAGAAAAAGAAGATGATGGAGCTAGTGATGATGTTAAAAGGCTAGCTAAAACAAAGGTCCTGGATGAAATACTTGATGGTCTTATGATTGGCAGCTGGGATATTAAGGCACATATGAAGAAAGTACCATCCGAGCAAAAGGCTTTGCTTGCTCGTTGGTTGTTGGTTCCGCACTTGGTGACTTCAGCCTTGAGAGATCGTGAGAATGGTGAGGCTGGGATTACAAGTTTAAATCCTTTGAAAGTCTTTTTTACACTTTACTTTAAACGATAAGCTCATCGTTCTTTTTGAGGTTTAGGTGTGCACAAAGCATCAGCAACAAGCGACCGGTGCTGTTATCTGCGATAAAGCGACCATACTATTCTTAAAACGGGTACCTACTTTAGGGCAGAATGATTTAGTGAGTAGTTTGCCTAGGACGAATGACCTTTTGCTTGTCATAATTAGGATCTAGAAAAATAGAATAGAATTATCAATTCAAGGATGTGGTATGTCTCTTCTTTCTCGTGTTTTTCTTGTTGTATTGTTTTGTTTCAGTTGTGTTTTTTTGAATGGAGCTGTTTTCGCTCAAGCTGAACCTTTAAAGCAAACTGCTCTAATAGAATGGGAATTGTTAAATCCATTTCGTTTGTTTAACAGGCCGGAACATACTGGTGTCCATCGGACAGTTTTTGATCAACTCAGCGATGAGGAACGCAAGACACCTATATTAAGTATTGAGAGGCGTCTGGCTTCTGACAATCCAACAGGCTGGGCGAAAACAGTTTATGATAAAACTTGTTGGTCTCGAAAGAAGGCAAGCTATCAGAAATGTGCGGGGAAGAATAAAAATTACCTTCACCCTAAATCTCATAGAATTTGGTTGAAATTCCAAAGAGATGATGAGAGCGGAGAACAAAAGGGCAGAGAAAGGAAGACGCGTGCTGTACTTTCTTGTCGTTGGTCAATGATGTATTTTAAGGGCAAGAGAAAACGCATTAAAACGGTTACTACGTCTTGTGATCAACGAGCTGAATTTGATGTTCCTTACCCAGCTGGTGCGACTATAGATGTGAAAGCTTCAGATGGGACGCTTTTAAAAGAAAAAATAAAAATCAATGATGTTTTTATTGTGGGCATTGGGGATAGTTTTGCTTCTGGTGAAGGGAACCCGGATGTGCCTGTACGTTTTTCACGAACACGATCTGTTGTCTATCAGGAAAAATCTAAAAAACGTTTTCCTAAAAAAGCTTATCCGACCCGAGTTGGAAAATGGCGTGAATTAGCTGATCGTAATTTTATGAAATACAAAGCGCGCTGGCAGGGACAATCTTGTCATCGGTCTTTATATTCTCATCAAATGCGCGCTAGTTTGCAATTGGCGTTAGAAAACCCGAAACGAGCTGTGACTTTTGCGGGCTTTGCTTGTGCTGGTGCGCAGATTACGCATGGATTGTTTTTGAGATTTAAAGGAAATGAGTGGTCAGAGACTCCACCAAAATTATCTCAAATTAGCGCGGTTGCAGAAGCGCAATGTGGATCTCGCCGGGTGGAAAACAAGCAATATGCACGCGCCTTTGGGGTGGATGGTAAGTTAGAGATATTACATGATTTACCTGTGAAACGATGTGCGCGTAAAAATGCACGGCGGATTGATTTATTGATGGTCTCTATTGGTGGGAATGATGTGAACTTTTCTAGTTTGGTCGCCAATGTTGTTGTGAAAGATAGTTTGCAGTTGAAAACCGTTGGCGGTTGGATGGGAGCTATTCTCAATCATAACCAAGCTAAAGAGCGTATAAAAGAATTGAAACTGCGCTATAAAGCTTTGCGTAGAGCGATCCATAATGTGTTACTTGTTTCATGGGGGCAAGCTGACCGCGTACTTCTCACGGCTTACCCGAATATGACCTTTCGAGACAAGGGCCAGCGGGTGTGTGATGATGGGGCTTTGGGCATGGATGTCTCCCCACTATTTTCTCTCTCTAGTCAAAAGGCAAGTGAAGCTGAGAGCTTTGCTGAAGGCTTGAATAAGGCCATGCGCCGTGAGGCGAAACGATTTAAATGGACCTTTGTTGATGAGCACCGTGATGCGTTTACGAGCCATGGGATTTGCGCGCGAAACGAAGATCGTAAAGAAGAAATTGCTGAAAAATTAGAGCTTCCTTTTTGGGAGAATGGGAAATGGACCCATTATAACCCGGCGGATTATGTGCCTTATGCGTCTCGTGAGCGCTGGTTTCGTACACCTAATGATGCATATTTAACTGGCCATTTGCATTTATCTGGGGCTATTATGAGGAAATTCAAGAAGTTACGACCATTGCAGGTGTTGGTTGCTGGGACATATTCGGGGGCTTTTC
>JAJFHW010000325.1 GCA_021775385.1 Hyphomicrobiales bacterium
TATTCTCGTTTTTAAATACGATTTTGCTTCTAATATTGAGATCTTGAAAACCCTAGAGAAATATTTAGGAAACCCTCCAGAGCAAAACATTGCCATTAAGAATTATGAACTTGTTAAAAAGGACATAAATCGCCTTTGTAAACATATTGAAACGAATGTCCACCCAACTATTCAACAAGTTTTAAATTTGATAAGGGATCCAGAGTTCAAATTTATAATTGGGCATGAAATTGAGAAATTTAAAACTGTTATTACTGAATTATCACCCAGAGAAAGAGCTAAAATCTATCTCGATATTTATTGGGTATCAGATGTTTTCAGTTCTGATGAATATCTCAAACCACTCATATCTAAAAACCAAAAAATTGGAAAACATATCCTAGATTTTGGTACATTTTTTAGTTGTCTCATTTCTGCAGCTGAACAAACGACGAATAGATTTTACTGAAGAGGAGGCATTCTCGATAATAAAAAGGAGATATCATTTTACTTCAAAATTTTTTACCAGAACATTAGCTCGCTGTCTTAAATCTGATGACCCTGAGATATTAGAGTTCCTCAAAAACATGCCTGACAGCACGGGCAACTCAGATCATCTTTTGGAACTTTATTTAAAAAGATGTCACGAACCCACACGTGATGAGAAAACAGCCGAAGCAAAGACTGTTTATTTAAAAGCCCGAGAACAACTCATAGACAAACTTACTTCCAAACAAGAATTTGGTATTAAACTGCCTTCACCTGTAGCGGCCACTTCCAATGTTGTTGGAAGAATAAATCACTGGACAGATTTTCGAGGACAAATAGCGGGCAATCAACGTGAACTATATGATTGCATAGATACATTATTGATTGCCATTAGATTAGGTTCAAACTCAGATAAAGATATTAGCGATTTAAAAAAGCTTCTATGTATAATTTTACAAAATTATTCTGAGCTAAAAAAAGGCAATGGCGAAGAAAGTCCACGTCCCCGAAATTGGAAAAATAAAAGCTTCGAGAATATATTTTTCCACGGCCATAAACGAGGAACTTTTAGAGAAATAACTATTATGAAGGAAGAGGAACCGATTCGATTGCTCTCATGGATGATTAAAGAATTAGAATGGTTTTCAAACCTGAATAAGAATGATCTCAGATTGATTAGAGATTTTGAAACAAAATTGGAAAACCTTCCCAACATGACGAAACCGTCTTCAAGATGGCTCGCTAAAATTAATGCTGAGTTAAATGAAGCAACTAAAGATATCTTATTAAATAGACTAGAAAATTTTGATCCTATATTCCCTATGGAAAGAAAAATTCTCTTTTTAAAAAAAGAACACGACCTGATTAGAGGTATTATCTGGGCGTTGTCGACTTGCCCATCAAAAGAAGCGGCACAGCACTTTAATGACCTTGCCTTTAAGTGCTATCAAACTCAGCCAGAAACAGGAATAATAGCCGAAAAATTAGGGAATGCTTGTATTTGGGCTCTTGGTAATTTTCCTAATAATCTTGGCAAGAAATATCTTGCTCAATTAAAGCAATCAATACAGCAAACCAAACTTCAAAAACAAATTGAAAAAATATTATCTTAGAGATTAGGTTTTAAAAATAAAGAAATCTGACCTTCAGAGCAAATAGACAGCTTCGGGTCACAAGCAGAAACTTTACTAATTTATAAATCCATCTAGCAACCGTGCTAGTTACAGGTTTGGTAGGTTCCTTCTACGTACTCGCCGACTGAGCAGACGATGCCACCCCAGTGATAGCCGATGCGGCCACGGTATTTAATTTTAAACCAGGGGCGATCCTGAAACATTTTATCGGTTCTCTCTAGAAGAGTGATCCATTCGCCTTCTTTAAGAGATGCTTTTTTCTTATAATGCTGACCGGGGCCGGAGCGTACTTTGCCGCCCCATGATTTGGCTTGCCTTGGAAATGAAATTGCTTGTTGGCGAGGTTCATTATGATTGGAATTTGTCACTTCTGTACATTTATCATCAAATTCACCTTGTGTTCCAACAAGAGCTGTTTTTCCTTTTACATGCAAAACCCAATTGCCATTTGAATATTTGGAGCCTGAACCTGACCTAACACTGACCAAGGTAATTTTAGGTGAGCTATCGTGAGAAATTCTTGCGATTGAAACATCGTTTTCCTCTACATAGTCCACAATGAGTGGAATCCCTTCATTACAAGTATATTCAACAGTTGCAGCGTAACTTTTGGATACAAACCCTAATGAGAGACACATTACAACGAGTGGGATTGAGATTTTTTTGAAAGATTGCTTCAATTTCAGCCTCTTTTTACTTTGTAAATTATCACCCATGCTCTCAACTCCCTTTATTTTATTATTCATGGCCTTTTTTCATTCTAGACTAGGCCATAAACTCATATATTAGTAATATGATTGCCCTCAAGTTTAAGATCAGTTTTGGGTTAGGAATAGGTCCAATCGAGTTTTGGCACATTAAATCTCTGTAATTTTCGCGACAAATCGACTTTTTTGCCATCTTTAGTCCAGGTGGACCCATAAAGTTGTTGGAAATTGGACTTATTTTTAGTATAAAAAATAAAAACTCAATGGGTCCACGGTTGATCAGATCACCCCTTATTCCCAATGAAATTTTAAAGGTCTCTCTTTAAACCATCAGTAATAACTGTGAGACCTAAAAAAAGAATGATTGCTGTTTTCAATGTGAGAGGCGTCTCTCATCAAACTTAAGGCTACCTAAGCCATGTTGTGTGAATCATGTTAAAAGCTGCTGAAAATGTAGCTCTCATGCTGAATGTGAATACCGGCAGGCCTCTGCAAGCGCAGTTGTTTGAGCAGGTGCGCGCCATGATCATTGATGGACAGCTAGCCTCCGGCACTCCTTTACCTGCGACAAGAGCTCTTAGCGAACAACTAGGTGTTTCTCGCAACACTGTCGTTCTTGCTTATGATCGATTGCTCGCTGAAGGGTATATTGAAAGTAAACGTTCTATTGGTACTTTTGTAAGCGATGCCATTCCTAATAGTGGTTTAAAACCTTACGAAAATGAGACTTATTCAACTCAGGCGACTAATACTCCTCAGACACTGGACACTAGCTCTGATCTAGAAAAGTTTGAGGCAGATACTCATCTTTCACATGAGATAAACTCTATTGAAGATAAGCAAGATCACCCTCATCCCTTTATGGCAAACGCTTATAGAGCAGACCCATTAATAATAGATTTTAAGCCTGGCACCCCAGATGTCGAAGCTTTTCCTGTTCGTACATGGCGACGTCTGTTGAATCGTAAATTGACGCAAATTGATGATTATTACCATGAAGCAATGGACCCTCTTGGCTCCTTTGATCTGCGGCGTGCCATTGCTGAACATCTTGGCCCAGCGCGCAGCATTATAGCTTCTGCGGCCGATGTTGTAATTGTCTCGAGCGTGCAAGAAGCACGAGCGTTACTAGCGCAATTACTCCTAACTGAAGGAGCCCCAGCTATTATGGAAGCTCCTGGACCTGATGGTATTGCTCAGCTTTTTTCTCATTATAAAACAAAAACTTATGGCATAAACGTTGATGAAGATGGTTTGCAAACGTCTGACTTGCCTCCACTTGATGCCTCTACCTGTTTTCCTCTTAAAAAAGATGTATTTCAGTCTGATGCTTCCAATGATTTAGCTATTTCTAGTGGCCTAAATATTTCTAGTGGTATGGCATATGTCACGCCGTCTCATCACTTTCCATTGGGAGTTAGCCTCGCTCTTTCCAGGCGCATTCAATTACTTGAGTGGGCTCATAAAACGGGCATCATGGTTGTTGAAGATGAATCGACAAGTGATTTTCGTTATGGTGGCTCTCCCCTCACGGCTCTTAAAGGATTGGATAGCCGGCTAACAGGAAATGGCGAAACTGATGCAAAAGGCTCTCATGCTAGAAGCGGCCGTGTTATTTATTTGGGCGGATTTAAGAAATCACTTGGTATTCAAATTGGGTATTTGGTTGTGCCTTCGTTCTTAATTCCTGCTTTAAACCATCTTAAAACTCTTGGATTTGGGTCTGCTTCCTGGCTTGAACAAGCGACACTGGCAGAATTTATTGATAATGGCGCCTATGATCGGCATTTGCGTAAATTGCGTAAAAAATGTAAAGAAAAGCGCGATCTACTTATTTCTCTCCTGACCAAACATTTTGGTGATGATATTGCTCTTTCTGGAGTGGAGGGCGGATTACATTTGATTTGGAATATACCAAAGAAATTTGGAACTGCTGACGCTGTTTCTAAAAGAATGTTAGAAACTCATAAGATTGGCCTCTATTGCGTGCAATCTGGGGGATCAACTGTTGTGACGAATAAAAAGGTTGATGAGCAAGCCTTAATTTTTGGCTATTCATCGTTGGCACTTGAAGATATTGAAACTGGTGTACTAAAACTAGCTGCTGAAATTAAACATAAAAACGGAACGGAACACTAAATATGATGAGTAACAACCATATTAGAGGAGCGTTTGCATGAGTGGTAGTCTTATTGAAATTGGGCTTGGGGCAACAAGTCTTTCATTGATCATTGCCGTAGCCTCAATGATCCTAGCTTTTCTTTCGCTTCATCGCGGTGCACCGTCATTTTTGCATGCGGCTCGCCATGGTATGATTTTAATTGCTGTTCTGACGACAATTGGCTGCTTTACAATCATTTGGTCTTTTGTGATTAAAGATTTTTCCGTTTTATATGTTGCGCAAAATTCGAATAGCCAGCTTCCTCTTCTTTATCGCCTCACAGCTCTGTGGGGGGCACATGAGGGCTCACTGATGTTGTGGCTTTGGTACCTGGCAACATTTTCAGCTATTGCTGTTTTTGTTCACTGGAAAAGTCACCCGCTTTCAATGCCTTATGTGATTATGACATTAGCAGGACTGCAAATTGGCTTTATGGTCTTTATCCTCTTTCTCTCAAACCCCTTCATTGAAGTGCACCCAGCGCTACCCGATGGGAAAGATCTGAACCCCCTATTACAAGACCCTGGTTTGGCCTTTCATCCCCCAACGCTTTATATGGGCTATGTTGCTTTTTCTATTCCTTTTGCATTTGCTATTGCCGCATTGGCACGGGGGCAATCTGGGCGTGAATGGGTAGTGACAACCCGGCGTTGGACTTTGTTTGCCTGGGTTACATTAACTAGTGGTATTTTGCTTGGTGGATATTGGGCTTATTACGAGCTTGGTTGGGGCGGTTACTGGGCTTGGGACCCAGTTGAAAATGCGTCTTTGATGCCCTGGTTAACGGGTACCGCATTCTTGCACTCAATTATGGCGCAAGACCAACGTAACTTATTTCAAACCTGGAATGTGTTCTTAATTATAACGACGTTCGCTCTTTCATTACTTGGAACGTTCCTTGTGCGTTCAGGTGTTCTAACATCTGTGCATTCTTTTGCAGCAGACCCAGGACGCGGAGCTTACATTCTCTTATTCCTTATCGTTGTTTCCGTTATTGCTTATGGTTTATTGATTTGGCGCGGACACCGCCTGATTGGGCCACACAAAGTTTCGAACCTTGTCTCGCGCGAGTCGGCTCTTTTATATAACAACCTGTTGTTTGTGGCTGCTGCTATCATCGTTTTAACAGGCACACTTTACCCGCTTGCGATTGAGGTGTTAACTGGGGAACGGGTCTCTGTTGCTGCTCCTTATTTTAATAAGGTTATGGCCCCTGTGATGCTTGGCATTGTTTTACTAATGGGTATTGGACCTCTGATCCCCTGGCGAAAATCCAGCTATACGAAAATGCAAAAACAATTTACCATTCCAATTGGTCTTGCTGTTCTTATTTCTATTGTGTCTTATTTCTTAGGAGCTACAGACATCATTGCAATGATAGCTATTGGCTTGGTTGGTTTTGTTCTTGCCTCCACTTCACTTGATATCATTGGTGCTGTGAAAGCTCACAGACAAGTGACTGACCGAAGCTGGCTCTCTAGCCTATCTGTTTTAGCAGGGAATAATCAACGTCGTTATGGCGGGTTTATCGTTCACCTTGGAACGCTGGTGCTGATCATTGGTGTTATCGGCTCTGCATTTTTCAAGGAAGAATCAACGGTTAATATGAAGCCCGGTGATCAGGTTGTCAGCGGACCTTACACCCTGACTTACAAAACAATCGTTCCACAAAAGGGGCCGAATTATTCTGAGCGCATGGCGTTTTTTGATTGGAAGAAAGAAGACGGTACAACGGGCACTCTCACTCCTTCCAAGCGAAATTACCCGGTTACGCAAACGGTGACAACGGAAGCTTCAATTCTCTCAACTCTTGTTGGAGACCTTTATGTTGTGCTTGGAAATGAGCATGGCAAGGGTGAAGTGACTACCCGAGTATTCTGGAACCCTCTTGTGAATTGGGTTTGGATTGGCTGGATGATTATTTTATTTGGTGTTTTGTTTGCCATGACCAAACGGGCTCCCAAAATTGTATCAACCCCGAATAAGAAACCAACAAAAGAGGTGCTGGTGTAAATGACAACTCATCCTCAAAATATTGAACCTCAAAAAACAGTTCGTTGGTGGCAGTTCGCCCTTATTGGGGTGATGATCATGATGTTCATTCTATTTGCCGCTGGACTGGGACGAGATACAAAATTTATCCCGTCTCCGCTTATCGGCAAGGCTGCATTTAATTTTGATCTCAAGCGACTTGGTGCTGAAAAACAGATTAAGCTTTCTGACTATAAAGGCAAAATTGTTGTTTTAAATTTTTGGGCCTCTTGGTGTGTGACTTGCCGCGAGGAACACCATATTTTGCTTGAGAGCTCAAAGGCACTGCAACCAAGTGGCAAGGTGCAATTTATTGGTGTGAATAGTAAAGACACCGACAAAGCGGCTTTTGGGTTTATGGATAAACGAGGGCATTTCCCATACCCTTCTGTTATTGACCGGCAGGGACGCATGGCACTTGAATATGGGGTATACGGCATGCCTGAAACATTTTTCATCAATAAAAACGGTGTGATTGCGGCCAAGCATATTGGTGCTTTAACTCATAAAATTTTAGCCGATAAATTGAAACAAGCGGAGGCAGTCCAATGAGGCAACTAATTGCTTTTGTTTGCATAAATATGATCTTGATTACAGCACCTGTTTCCCTCTTTGCGGCAGAAACTGTGACAACCCCGCAGATGAAGGTCGAAAGTGAACTTGAAAAAAAGATCCGCACAGTTGCGACCAAGCTTCGTTGCCCTGTTTGTCAGGGGGAGAGTGTTTACGATAGTCATGCTGATGTGGCCGTTGAGATGAAGCGCTTGATTGGTGACAAGCTGAAAGCTGGCGAATCTACTGAAGAGATTTTGACCTATTTCAAAGACCGCTATGGAAATTTCGTCTTAATGGAGCCTCCTGCTGAGGGATTGCATTGGGTGATTTGGGTGTTCCCTATTTTTATGGCTCTCCTTGGAGGCTTGTTCCTTATTCAAAATCTAAAATCCGGTGCAAAAGAATTAAACGACACCAAGTATGATGATTTTGATCAAGATGATGCATCTGATCAAGATAATTCTAAGGTGAGTGAAATTGAGGAGCTGCGTTTATGAGTGCGTTGATTAGCATTTTAGCACTTGGAGGGCTTTCGCTCTTTATTATGTTTGTTCCGTTGTGGCAGCGCCGCTCTGACCGCTCGCTAGGAACTGGTATTGAAACCAATGACCTTTCCGTTCAATGGGAAAGTGAAAAAGATCGCTTGGTTAAAGAGCAAAATGACCTAGATGTTGCCTTGGCTGAAGGTAAAATCACTGAAGAAACTCACAAAGTTGAACGTGAACAGGTGATGGAAGATGCCAAACGAGCGCTGAATAAACTGCGCCAAGCGCGCAGTATGAGTGAAAAACTCGCAACGAGAGCGCATCATAAAGCACGCGCTTACCCAAGCTATGGGATGGGCTTTGCCGCTGCAATTTTGATTGCTACAGGTGGCTTGATTGTTCATCTCAAGGGGCTAGATGTTGTGCGCAAAGTTAACCCGCAAGAAGTGGCTCAAAACACCACAATGCCAGAAATTAAAAAGATGGTAGCAACTTTGGAGAAACGGGTTGCTGAAGGTGGTGGTAGCAAGCGAGAGCAAATGATGCTGGCTCGATCATTTCTTGTTCTCGGGCGCAAAGCAGACTCTATTGCGCTTTACAAAAAAATAGTTACTGAGAACAAAGGTGAAGTTAGCGCTCTTATGGCGCTTGGAGAAATTCACTTTAATTCAAAAGAAAAACAAGACCAATCAGAGGCGCTAAAATATTTCAATCAGGCACTTGATGTTGAGCCAGATAAGCCTGAAGCGCTTTGGTATAAATCTTTGGCTTTGATCCGTGACAGGAAAATCGAAGAATCACGCAAAATACTGGTGCGACTGAAGACCGTCGCAAAGGATAATAAAAAGGCACAAGATGCTGTGAAGCAACTACTTGCCGAACTGGATAAAAATCGGGCTAAGCCCCAGGAAAAATGAAACCAAGAGAGTCTGAGCTAACTTAAACTGAACTTACCAGTTCAGATAAAAAGCTCACAAAGACTGCTCTATTGGGGTTAGAAAGGAAATATCATGTTTCACTATGATCAGTGTCTTGAAGACCATATTAAATCACTTCAGGATGAGGGCCGGTACCGCGTCTTTTTAGACTTGGAGCGAATCGTTGGTCAATATCCAAAAGCTTATAATTTTGGAGATTATACCTCTGTTGACGGTAAGTGCCCGCGCAACACACTGGAACCTTTGAGTGATATTACCGTTTGGTGCTCTAATGATTATCTTGGCATGGGACAACATCCTGATGTTTTAGCCTCGATGAAAGATGCTATTGACCGGATGGGTGCTGGCGCTGGTGGAACGCGTAATATTTCAGGCAACCATCACTTGATTGTTGAATTGGAAAAAGAACTTGCTGACCTTCATAATAAAGAAGCGTCGCTTGTGTTCTCTTCTGGATATGTGGCGAATGAATCGACACTTAGCACACTATCTAAATTGTTGCCTGGGTGCGTGATGATTTCAGATGAGCTTAATCATGCCTCTATGATACAGGGGATATTGCATGGCAAAGCTGAAAAACGTGTTTTCCGCCATAATGACCTTGAGCATTTGGAAGAAATTTTGAAGGAGATTGACCCTTCTCGCCCTAAACTGCTTGCTTTTGAAAGTGTTTATTCAATGGACGGCGATATTTGCCCCATGGAAGAAATATTGGATCTAGCGGATAAATATAATGCCTTCACTTATTTAGATGAAGTTCATGCTGTTGGTATGTATGGCCCTAGAGGCGGTGGTATTGCTGATCGTGAAGGGCTTATGGAGCGTGTTGATATCATCCAGGGCACACTTGCGAAAGCTTATGGGGTTATTGGTGGATATATTTCAGGTAAAAGCTCTACTATTGATGCTATTCGTAGCTACGCAAGCGGCTTTATATTCACAACAACACTGCCGCCGGCTGTTGCATCAGGTGCTTTGACCAGTGTTCGTCATTTAAAAGACTCTGACAGTGAGAGAAAATTGCAACAAGAACGCGCATCAGAACTGCGTACCCTTTTATCTGAGGCTGAGATTCCCTATATAGATAGTGTGACACACATTGTTCCCGTATTGGTGGGTGACCCTGTGCTTTGCAAGGAAGTTTCAGATAGGCTACTTGGGCAATTTGGTATGTATATTCAACCTATTAATTACCCAACTGTGCCACGTGGGACTGAGCGTTTGCGCATCACACCTGGGCCACTTCACTCAAGTGAAATGTTGAAAGAGTTAGTTTCAGCCCTATCTAAAATTTGGTCAGAAATAAAATTGCCCAGAGCTGCTTAGTTTGTGCGGCTTAGAGTGTTTTATACGCTCTAAATATTTTTTAACTCACTTTTTTGCAAAAAGTGCTTTATGGAGAGAATTCTCAGATGACTAGAAAGAAAAAACGTGCCGTGGTGATTGCTGGTGCTTTAACACTTCTTTTTGTCAGTGTTGGTCTTGTTGCTTTTGCTTTTAAAGATAATTTGGTATTTTTCCTCACACCTACTGATGTGATGGCTGGAAAAGCAAAAGGCTCAAGTAAATTACGCATTGGTGGAATGGTTGAAAACGGGTCATTAAAACGTCTTGAAGACGGTTTGACCGTTTCTTTCCAAGTTACAGACTTTAGTCACTCTATTCCTGTCACTTATACAGGACTTTTGCCTAATTTATTTAAGGAAGGACAAGGGGTTATCGCTGAGGGTTCTTTTGAACAAAATGGCAAATTTAAAGCCAAAACTATTCTTGCTAAACATGATGAAAAGTATGTTCCTCGTGAGCTGCAGGAAACAATGAAGAAAAAACCCAAAACCGAGATGGAGACGGAAACAAAGAGCTACTAATTATCAATGCAAATTCTTATATAAAAAATATATCTTAAATTGACATAGATCAATAATATCGTGCAAAGTAAGTTAAGCCTTTGCGCATATATAGGAATGATCATGCATAATAAAAACGTTATTTCTTTGAACACACATAAGTCTAATTGCGGTTCGGATCATCCGGTATGCCAAGCGTGCGAAGTTAGAGCTTGTGGCATGTGTTCTGAGCTCGATACTGATAATTTGCATGAATTACGCAAGATTACCCGTTTGAAGGAATATAAAGCTGGTGATCAGATTTTTTGCGATGATGAGCCAACGGAAAATTATGCAACCATCAAAAATGGAATCGTAAAGCTTTCTAAAATTTTACCTGATGGCCGCCAGCAGACCATTGGGCTAGGTTTTCCACCGGATTTCATAGGCAGAGCGTTTAAAGATAAAAATTCATCCTTTGCCAGCGCGCTCACCGATGTAACCGTCTGTACGTTTCCACGCGAATTATTTAATGACTACCTTAAAGCAACACCAACCCTTGAACATAAGCTCTTTGAACTCACTTTAAACGAGCTTGATTCAGCGCGAGAATGGATGTTGATGCTTGGTCGGATGACAGCACTTGAGAAAGTTGCAGCTCTTTTACTGAATTTTTCTGAGCGATTGCATAATGCGCGTCTATTACAAGGATTGGAAAGCGAGAAAAATAAATTTGAACTTCTCCTTACCAGAGCAGAAATTTCTGATTTTCTTGGGCTAACGATTGAAACTGTGAGCCGTCAATTTTCGCTACTCAAGCAAAAAAATCTCATTAGCATTCAAAATCAAAGGTTTATTGATATTACAGATCGCCCTGCTCTTGATAAGCTTGCCGGCCATGAGAACTATTAATTTATAGATTTTGATTTAATAGCTTAGTTTTTTCTCCCTCGAAATAGCCTGAAAATTCTAGTTTTAAATTTTTATCGCCTCTGCGACAATCTGCCTCACCCCCCTTTAATGCATGAAATTGACTTACATCAATACATCCCATTAGTGCGATGTCTTAAGACAGGGGTGTGGGACAGTTTTTATGAATTAAGAGTGAAATAAAAACTGTGGTTTGTATTACTTCTGCTCTGTTGTCATGCACCCAATGATTTCTTCATTGTCCTCCCAAATATATTTTAAACCACTTACTAACTAACCATGAGGACTTCTGATGGATCCTATCAGCACCATTGCTGCAGCAGCCGCAACTCTGCTCGCAATCATTTTAGCTTTATATTCCTCAGCTCAGGCCCATGACACAGTGTTTGCCGTTCACATGATGATCTTTGCAATCGCTGGTGGCTTGACGCTTTTTTTCCTTATTCGAAATTGTTCTTTTACAACTGTTAAGGCTACCGGGCCTCAGATGTATAATGACTCTATTGTTCGATACGGGATTATAGCAACGTTATTCTGGGGTATTATCGGATTTGCTGTTGGTGTTCTCATCGCCAGCCAATTAGCTTTTCCGGCTCTTAATTTTGACCTGCCATGGACAAACTTTGGCCGGTTACGCCCCCTTCATACATCCGCTGTGGTTTTTGCGTTTTGTGGCAATGCTCTTATAGCAACAAGTTTTTATGTGGTTCAACGAACCTGTCGGACACCACTTGCTTTTGGTGGGTTGGCCTGGTTTGTTTTTTGGGGTTATCAGCTTTTTATTGTATTGGCTGCGACTGGCTATGTACTAGGCTCAACTCAAACTAAAGAATATGCAGAACCTGAATGGCATGTCGATTTATGGCTAACAGTTGTTTGGGTCGCTTATTTAATTGTGTTTTTCTTTACGCTGTTGCGTCGCAGGGAACCGCATATCTATGTGGCGAATTGGTTTTACCTGGCCTTTATAGTCACCGTTGCCATGCTTCACGTTGTGAATGGGTTGGCTGTGCCGGTATCTGCGTTTTCTTCGCATAGTTATGCGGCATTCTCAGGCGTACAAAGCGCGCTTGTGCAGTGGTGGTATGGGCACAATGCGGTTGGCTTTTTCCTAACAGCCGGCTTCTTGGGCATGATGTATTACTTTGTCCCTAAACAAGCGAACCGGCCTGTTTACTCTTATCGTCTTTCAATCATTCACTTTTGGGCGGTGATCTTCCTTTATATTTGGGCTGGTCCACACCACTTGCATTACACAGCTTTACCAGATTGGGCACAAAATCTTGGCATGGTCTTTTCTATCATGCTGTGGATGCCAAGTTGGGGCGGGATGATCAATGGTCTTATGACCCTTTCTGGAGCATGGGACAAACTCCGTACTGACCCGATCTTGCGGATGATGGTTGCCTCTATTGCTTTCTATGGCATGGCGACTTTCGAAGGACCTCTTATGTCTATTAAAGCTGTTAACAGTCTTAGCCATTACACTGACTGGACTATTGGTCACGTGCATTCTGGTGCGCTTGGTTGGAACGCTCTTGTTTCATTCGGTGCAATTTATTTCATGGTACCGAAATTATGGAGCCGTAAGGAACTTTATAGTCTTAAGCTTGTTAACTGGCATTTCTGGACTGCCATGATGGGCATCGTGATTTACGCGTCTTCAATGTGGGTTTCTGGCATTATGCAGGGCTTAATGTGGCGCGAATATAATAGCGATGGTTTCCTTGTTTACTCATTTGCTGAGACCGTTGTTCAGATGCATCCGTTCTATGTTCTTAGAGCCGCAGGTGGTCTGATGTTCCTCATTGGTGGTGTGATCATGATCTACAATGTGTGGCGCACCATTAGAGGTGAGGTCAAAGTCGATCAACCTGTATCTCAAATCATAACTGTTGGAGCATAGGAGAAAAATGATGAATCACGGAACAATTGAAAGAAATGGTTCTCTCTTGCTTGTCCTTAGCTTGCTAGTTGTGGCTATTGGTGGCTTGGTGGAAATTGCACCCTTATTTTATCTCGAAAATACGATTGAGAAAGTTAAGGGCGTGCGTCCTTATTCTCCTCTCGAATTGATGGGACAGAACATCTACAAACGGGAAGGGTGTAACCTTTGTCATAGTCAGATGATCCGTCCCTTTAAAGATGAAGTCGAGCGCTATGGACATTATTCTCTCGCTGCCGAGAGTATGTATGACCACCCGTTTCTTTGGGGATCTAAGAGAACTGGGCCTGATTTAGCTCGTGTTGGTGGACGGTATTCAGATGAATGGCATCGGGAGCATATGAAAGCGCCCAGGAATTTGGTGCCTGAATCTGTAATGCCTGGATACCCATTTTTAATGCAACCTTTGAAAGTGCACGACATTCAAGCTCACTTAAAAGTTAATAAACTATTAGGTGTTCCTTACACAAAAGATCAAATTGACAATGCCGCCGTTGACCTGGTTTCGCAAGCAAACCCTGACTCTGATGGGGCTGAAGATGTCGAGGCTCGGTACCCGAAAGCTTTGGTCAGGGACTTTGATGGCAAACCTGAGACTTTAACTGAAATGGATGCATTGATTGCTTATTTGCAAGTGCTTGGAACCATGGTCGATTTCTCAACTTACGATGCAAAAGCCAATTTAAGATAGGAGCTCTTTCATGGAAACTTACACCGCAATGCGAGCCTTTGCTGATAGTTGGGGCTTACTTTATATGGTTCTGATTTTTCTAGGCGTTTGCTTTTTTGCATTCCGACCTGGCTCTAAAAAAATCTATGACGAACAAGCCCGTATTCCCCTCAATGAGGAGCACCCCAATAATGACTAAAAGACCTATCGATGAATTTACAGGAACTGAAACAACTGGCCATGAATGGGATGGCATTCGCGAGCTTGACACCCCTATGCCACGCTGGTGGTTGATAACCTTTTATTTATG
>JAJFHW010000326.1 GCA_021775385.1 Hyphomicrobiales bacterium
GTTTCCAGATAATTTAGGCATTAAACCTCATCCTTCATAGGAGCGTTTGATTGTCTAAAAAGAAAACAAAACCCTTCTCACTTCGCTTGAGTTTACAAGAACGAAAACATCTTGAAAACTTAGCCGGTAAGGTATCTCTAAGTCCCTATATCCGCTCTCGTCTATTTTTTCATACAGACAGCATTACCAAAGATAATAAAAATCAACTCGCTCAAATTCTTGGTTTACTAGGGCAATCTAATATCGCAGCTAACTTGCGTGAACTAGCCTCCCTAGCCCGCTCCGGCTCACTTCCTTTAACACCTGAGATCACATCCAAATTAGAATAAGCCTGTAATGACATCTCAGAGATCAAATCCATGATCATGAAAGCTCTTCGCATCAAAGAGGATTACTTCTCATGATCCTAAAAGCATCACAACGCGGTGGCGGTAAACAACTAGGTCAGCACCTCACCCGAACAGATGATAATGAGCATGTTGAGGTTCATGAAATAACAGATTTTGTATCCAATGATGTGGTTAGCGCTTTTAAAGAAGCACATGCTTACAGTCAGAGAACCAAGTGTAAGCAATTCTTATTTTCCGTATCGTTAAACCCTCCTTGTCCGTCATCAAATAAAATGGAACAAATAGTCTTCTTTATTAAGCGAGAGTTCGGCTCATCAGTTTATTTATATTAAGCGGCCTGCTTGCGGTATTGCAATCGCCGTAATTTGATTGTGTTAAAAAAAGATCAGAGCTAAATAACCTCTTCCCTAAAAATTACCAGCTATTATAAGATAAAAATTTACCACTCATTTTCACTTCAATCCGGTCACCCTTTTCGTTCGGCACCTTGTCAACGCTCATATCAAAATCGATAGCACTCATAATACCATCACCACCCTTTTCCTGAATGAGCTGTTTTAACGTATCACCATACACACCAACAATTTCGTAAAAACGATAAATACAAGGATCAGTTGGAACTGCCTGGTCAAACACCTTTGTTGGGTATTCAGCTAAAACAATCGCTACATCTTGCGGTAAACCAAGATAGCTCACAACCTTATCAGCCTTATCACGTGGTAACGCATTCATGCCCAAGCAAGCAGAAGTCGTAAACACCTCAGACATCCCAATCTCTTCAGAAATCATCGCCCAACTAATTGCAGCAGTGCGCTTCTTTTCCATAATCATTTCAGTTACATCAGTTTTACTTAACATAGTTTTCCTCTTCTCCTTAGTTCGGGGCTGCCGCTTTCAACTGGCAACCGGCACCAACTCTGGTGTTGTTTTTGTTTTCTCTTTTTTTATAAGATTTTCTTTAGCAGGGTTAACACTCACTGGTTGGCCCACAACCACACCATCTTCTAGGCGGCCTGCCATTTCTTTAGAGCGCCGCGCAAGAAAGGTCACAAGATGATTGCGAATTTTATAATACCCCTCATCATGAACTATCTCTGCACGACCCCGTGGTCTTTCAATATCAACCACAACACTTTCCGCAATTCTGGCATAAGGTCCGTTGGTCATAAGCAAAATTCTATCTGCTAATAAAATAGCTTCATCAACATCATGAGTGATCATAAACACCGTCTGATCAGAGCCTGACCAAATGCGAATAAGCTCATCTTGAATGGTCCCACGCGTTAAAGCGTCAAGCGCACCAAAAGGTTCATCAAGCAAAAGCAATTTAGGCTGAATGGCAAAGGCACGTGCAATAGAAACCCTCTGTCGCATCCCTCCAGATAATTGCGATGGCTTTCTTTTCTCAGCCCCATCATCAAGGCCAACAAGTTTTAAATATTTATAAGAATGTTCAAGCACTTGTTTTTTCGACCAATCTGGGTGGCGTGCTTTAACACCAAACGTCACATTTTTTAAAGCACTCAACCAAGGCAGCAATGAATAATTCTGAAATACAACCCCTTGATCGAGGCTAGGACCAGAGACTTCATAATTATCCATTGTCACGGCCCCTGACGTTGATTTATCAAGCCCCGCAAGGATGTTCATTACCGTCGATTTACCACAACCGGAGTGACCTAAAATACAAACAAACTCTCCTTTAAAAATATCCAGGTTTAAATTTTCAAATACAGTCAGTGGTTCCCCACCTTCAGTAGATGGAAATCGCCTGGAAAGATTATCAATTTCTAAAAATGGTTTTTCATCCATAATGAGATATTACTCCTGATATTGAACGGCACGTTGAACTTTGGCAAAAACTGCATCAAGCAACATTCCCACAACGCCGATCACCAAAATTGAAAAAATAACACTCGTCAGATCAAGATTATTCCACTCGTTCCAGACGTAATAACCAATGCCTGTTCCACCAACCAACATCTCAGCGGCTACAATGACCAACCATGCAATACCAATAGAAATACGCATGCCTGTTAAAATAGTAGGGGCAGCAGCCGGAAGAATAACAAAATAGGCCGTTTGCAAAGAACCTAGTTCATGCGTGCGAGCTACATTAATCCAATCTTTGCGAACCCCTGCTACACCAAAAGCTGTATTGATCAGCATCGGCCATATCGAACAAATGAAAATCACAAAAATGGCTGAGGCCTGACTGTCCCTAATTATAAATAAAGCAAGCGGCATCCATGCTAGCGGTGATATAGGCCGCAGCACCTGTATAAACGGGTCCAAAGCCTTATAAGCAAGCGGAGACATCCCAATTAAGAAACCAAAGGGGATCGCAATCAAAGCCGCCAAAAAATATCCCGCCAAAACACGATATAGAGAGTACCCAATTTGAATACCTATCCCTTTATCATTGGGCCCATTATCATAAAACGGGTCTGAAAGTTCAGTGATGGCCAATTTAATGATTTTGGAAGGCGGGGGTACCCGCGCTTCCTGATCAGCACCACCCATGAGCTTTTCATACTCCGTCATTTCAGTAGCTGACTTCACCTTAGGTGTCGCCAATTCCCAAATACCACCCAGCGCAAAAAGCAAAGTGATGGATATTAGAGCAGCTCTTAAGTTTAGCGATTTTAGCATGTCAATCACCGCTTAATTGCAAAGCTATTCACATACTCTTCCGGTTTTGCCGGATCAAAAGTCTTACCCATAATAGTATAACTTTTATATGTCTCTGTTGGCGGAGTTAACCCAAGATCTTTCATAATCTTGGCACAGTCACCTGCAAGATAAACTTTCTCTGCCACGCCCTTGTAATCGACTTCACCTTTGACATAACCCCAGCGTTTCATCTGCGTTAAGATCCATATGCCCATCGAATGCCAAGGGAACGGGTCAAAATCAATCCGGTCAGGAACTTTATGAATATTCCCAAGTCCATCTGCATAAGTACCGGTAAGAACCTGTTCAATAACCGGTACAGGTTGGTTCAGATAATTCTTCGGAGCAATCGCTTTGGAAATATCTTTCCGGTTCTCCGATTTATGAGCAAATTGTGTAGCATCAACCAATGCTTTTAAAAGGTTACCGTAGGTATTAGGAAGTTTTTCTGAAAACTCTTTACTACATGCAAAAGCACAGCAAGGATGTCCATCCCAAATATCCTTCGTCAACTTATGAATAAAACCAACCTTTTCCCAAACAGCTCTTTGGTTAAACGGATCAGGCGATAAATACCCATCCAAATTACCAGCCCGCAAATTAGCAACCATCTCAGGTGGTGGCACAACTCTGATTTGTATATCTTTGTCAGGATCAAGGCCCGCTTCGGCCACATAGTAGCGAAGCAAGAAATTATGCATAGAATATTCAAACGGCACACCAAACTTAAAACCCTTCCATAGTTTGGGGTCATTCTTTTTCTTATGGTCCACATGCAATACAATCGCCTGTCCATTAATATTCTCAACTGCAGGCATTAAGAACGGCACTTCAGTAGAGCCCGCCCCCATTGTGATCGCAAGTGGCATTGGTGTTAACATATGGGCCGCATCATATTCTTTATTAAGAGATTTATCTCGCGCAACAGCCCAACCTGCTGTTTTAATCACATCAACATCAAGACCATATTTTTCATAAAACCCAAGCGGTTTGGCCATAATAATTGGCGTCGCACAAGTAATAGGAACAAAGCCAACTTTAAGTTTTGCTTTTTCTGGTTTTCCAAGTTTGTCAAGGATGGCCGCTTTTGCTTGCTCCATTGGAAAAACGGAAGCTATCGCAGCGGCAAGCGTTCCTGTTCCCATCATTTTAGCAAACGATCGTCGAGAAAGTTCATTATGCCCAAACACAGAGCGTACAACTGCACTTTCTACTGCGCGCTCTAACATTTCTTCACTAGAAAGAAGCGTTTCTTCATGCTTTATGTCAGATACCTCTTTAGTATCGACTGAAATATCTTTTTTAGACGAGCAAGTAGAACAACCGCACCCTGCTCCATGCGTTAGATCTACGTCGCCATCATATGGGTTACCAAGACTTTTAGATGTCATTATCAAGACCCCCTGTAAGGTATTTTACTGCCGACCAATTCGGCTGTTCCCTACAAAGGATGGCAATCATTGTGCCAACTAAATAATAAGTTTTATTTTGATAATATTCAATAACTTACGAAGATGCAGCGCAAATCTGATTATTACGACTTTTCATAAATTACGATATATGGTAATAATTAAATGCGAAATTTCGTAATTAATCGCAAAGAGGTAAGTCCGTGGCATTATGTACAAAGCCAACCCATGCCCAAAAAATACATGGAGCTGAGCTATGAAAGATCAATCAGCAAATCTCAACAACTCAAATGATATCTGGGAATTAAGCACTGAAATCATCAGAAGCACTTTCGATAAATCTCCTGATCCGTCTTTGATATTAGACCCCTTAACCGGGCTAATTATCAAGTCGAATAAAGCAACATCCAACCTCTTCAATTTGCCTCAAAGTTTAATCCTCGGCCGTACCATTGGACAGCTCTACCCTGATGAAGAAGGAATACTCCACCTTCTAACTGAAGAAGCTTTAGTAAAAGGCTATTCCAGAACACGCGATTTGAATTTAAGCAACCCAGATGGTAAACCACGACGCCTAGAGCACACAGCCATCGCAAGTACATGGCATGATAGAACATGCATACAACTATCAATTATCGACCTTGATGCCTTCAATCGACGAACCATGGATAACGAAGCCAATCGCTACCATAAAGAAGGCTTGGATGAATGGAAAAAAGCAGAGCGTTATTTTAGAGAGATCGAGCGTGAAAACCAATTAATACTGGCCGCCGCAGGTGAAGGCATTTACGGTGTAAATGTTGATGGCATAACAACCTTCGTTAATCCAGCTGCTGAAGTCATGCTCGGCTTTAAAGCCTCGGAGCTTGTTGGCAAAGATATGCATACCGTCATCCATCACCACAAAGCAGATGGCACCAACTACCCCCATACAGAC
>JAJFHW010000327.1 GCA_021775385.1 Hyphomicrobiales bacterium
ACGGTTGGGAATGAAAAAGATAGAAGCAATAATCAAACCTTTTAAACTTGATGAAGTTAAAGAGGCTTTACAAGAAGTTGGTTTGCAAGGCATTACTGTTATTGAGGCCAAAGGTTTTGGCCGTCAAAAAGGTCACACTGAGCTTTATAGAGGCGCTGAATATGTTGTCGACTTTTTGCCGAAGGTAAAATTAGAAGTTGTCACAACTGATGAAATGTTGGACAAAGCTGTTGAAGCACTTCAAGCGGCAGCAAAAACTGGACGTATTGGTGACGGTAAAATTTTTGTTTCTGACATTGTTGATGTAATCCGTATTCGTACAGGTGAAACAGGACAAGAAGCAGTTTAAGTTTTTTAGTTTTATATCCTTCTTTTAATCATCGTGATTTTTTGAGGGATATAATTTTTCGATTAATCCCATTAGATAGAATGAAAAGGGGACCCTTTATGGCTGATGCAAGTACAGTCTTGGCAAAAATCAAAGACGAAGACATCAAGTTTGTAGACCTTCGCTTTACAGACCCACGCGGTAAAGTTCAACACGTAACTATGGACGTAAGTGAAGTTAACGAAGATATGTTTTCTGAAGGCGTAGCTTTTGATGGCTCATCAATTGCAGGCTGGAAAGATATCTCTCAGTCAGATATGACACTTATGCCTGACGTAGATACAGTTCATATTGACCCATTTTTTGCTCAATCAACTCTTGCAGTTTTTTGCGATGTTACTGAGCCGGATACAGGTGAATATTACGAACGCGACCCACGCGGCATTGCTCGTAAAGCTGAAAACTACCTAAAATCTACAGGAATTGGCGATACAGCAAACTTCGGTCCTGAACCTGAATTCTTCATCTTCGATGATGTTCGTTTTTCTTCAGAGCCTTATAACTGTGGCTTTAAACTTGATAGCTCAGAGCTTCCAAGTAACAGTGACACTGAATATGAAATGGGTAACCTTGGTCACCGTCCACGTACTAAGGGTGGTTATTTCCCAGTTCCTCCAGTTGACTCATGCCAAGACATTCGCTCAGAAATGTTGAGCGTTATGAAAGACATGGGCGTTGGCGTTGAAAAGCATCACCACGAAGTGGCTTCTGCTCAACACGAACTCGGCATGAAATACAACACTCTTCTTAAAGTTGCAGACCATGTGCAAATTTATAAATATGCAGTACACAATGTAGCTCATGCTTATGGCAAATCTGCTACATTTATGCCAAAGCCTGTTTTTGGTGATAATGGTACTGGTATGCACGTGCACCAATCAATCTGGAAAGATGGTTCACCTGTTTTTGCTGGTAATCAGTATGCCGATCTATCTGAGACTTGCCTACACTATATTGGTGGCCTATTGAAGCATGCTAAGGTTCTTAACGCTTTCACAAACCCAATTACAAACTCTTACAAGCGTCTTGTGCCTGGTTATGAAGCTCCTGTGCTTCTTGCATACTCTTCACGTAACCGTTCAGCTTCTTGCCGTATTCCGCACGTTGCTAGCCCGAATGGTAAGCGTATTGAAATTCGCTTCCCAGATCCAGCTGCTAACCCATATCTTGCATTCTCTGCAATGCTTATGGCTGGCCTTGATGGTATTGAGAACAAAATCAATCCTGGTGATCCAATGGATAAGAACCTTTATGATCTTCCAGCTGAAGAACTAAAGAGCATTCCAACAGTTTGTGGTTCACTTCGTGAAGCTCTTGAAGAGCTTGATGGAGGCCGCGATTTCTTGAAAAAGGGTGGTGTGTTCACTGACGATCAAATTGATGGATTTATCGAACTTAAAATGGAAGATGTTGAGCGCTATGAGCTTATGCCTCATCCAGTTGAGTTTGACATGTACTACTCAATCTAAGGTATCTAGATGCTTTAGTCTTAAAATTTAAAAATCGACGACTTAAAGAGGAGTGGCTTTGGCTGCTCCTCTTTTTTATGTTTTGATCTATTTCAAAGATTTTCTAGAGCATTACCCTTATGGATGGTTTCAGTTTTAGGTGACAAACTCTAAACAACTACGAACATAATGAAAATCAAGCTAATCACGCTGTAAGCTGCGATGTTGTCTTTGTTGATTGATAACCAGCCGAGTATAGTGCCAGGCACTTTTAGGAGAAATGAACTTGAAAGCCAAAGACAGATGCTGGACGCCATGATGCCCCACATCCAAAGTGACGCTTGCTGATTAGAGTCTGGTGAAAATTCTCCAGATTGAATTACGACACCACTTAACAGGGGGATTGAGATGAAAAGTGCCACAATAGAGATCAACCCTAGTAGCACCAGGAAGGTGTAACGCACTAACTCAAACATAACTAACTCCATACTATACAAAGTTAGTTTAGCTAAAAATCGTTAAAATTTTATAATATTTACATCGTTAGCTTTAAGAAGTTGGTTAGGATTTAGGTCTGCTGACTAATATTCATCAGTTTATTTTGATATTTTTGCAACCGATAAAACACAAAGGTCAATAATATGACTGGAATTTTGGTACCGTTTGACGGTTCAAAACACTCTCTCAAGGCGTTACATGTTGCTTGTGATTTAGCCGAAAAATATAAAAACAGGCTATTTCTTTTATATATTATTCAAATGGACACCCCATTTAAGCCATCTGATGTCAGCATCGAGACGCATAAACACGCACAAAACATAATTTCTAAGGCCGCAACTAAAGCTAAACACCGTCAAATTGAATTTAAAATTTTAGAATTTGAATATGGTGACCCGGCTACTGGTATTTTAGCCGCAAATAAGCGCATGAAGCCTAGTACTATTGTTATGGGGTGCCGTGGACTAACTGCTACGGCCGCGGAGATTTTTGGCACTGCGTCTCGAACTGTGTTTGAACATGCCGACTGCACTTGTATTTCAGTAAAGTAAACTTGCTAGCAAGCCCTTAAAATAATCGAGAGTTTGCTAAAATCTTCATGAAACAATTTAAATAAAAAATGCCTCCCTATTGCTAGAGAGGCATTTTCAATGGAAGTATTGCGAACTCATAGATCTAACGATCACTTGAGCTCTAGCAAAATTAGCCCATTTGGATGTTTGTAGCTTGCTTGCCACGACCGCGTGGATCATCTTCGATTTCGAAAGAAACTTTGTCGCCTTCGTCAACTTGAGAGATGCCAGCACGCTCTAGAGCTGTGATGTGTACGAAAATGTCTTTGCTGCCATCTTCTGGAGTGATAAAGCCGAAGCCTTTAGAGTGGTTAAAAAATTTAATTGTGCCTTTAGTAGACATAGTGGGATCCTTTCCCGATAAATATTAAAATTTGACAACTAATCATCTCGACTTCATGTCTCTCAATCTTTGAGCGTAACGCCATCAGATTTGCTGTCGTCTCAGATAGTCGGGTAGGGCCAGTCTGTCTAAAAAACAAAATAAGTCTTAACCGTGCGTCTGAACAAGTGCTCTACTTGCAAGAAGAGCATATTGAGTGTTTTAAGGGCTCAGTATGAACTGTGCAAGCTTTACTTTAAAATAATGTCCAGAAACTGAAAAATTGAGTAATTGTTATGCAAATATCTCGATTTCTCACAAAATCTCTGAGTTATCTTACTCATTTATCATCATTCTATAACAATCTGGTGACTATTTTCAGAGATATGACACATGACATAAGCGTGATTCTGAATGAGCTGCTCATGTGGTACTCACCTACATTGCAAAGCTTTAGCTGGGCCTTCTACCTTTCCTATGGAAACGTTCGTTGCCTGATTATTGATAGATTTTTAATAGCCTGCATATCATTAATAAGTTTTCTCAGCTTTAGCGCAAACGCTGTAATCGCTCGATACGGCGGCGAATAATCAGAGAGCTTTTTAAAAGTTTGGGAACGTGTGTCTGCTTGCAACCGTAGCCTATTTCATCAGTTTAAATAGAAACACTGCTTTCCTACGTAGATAAGGGTCAAAAATTAGAAACGCACTGCTCATTGTGGCAGAGTGAACCGACGCCCTTGCCAGATTGTCGAAGCTCTTAAGCCTCTATTTTCCATTTGATGGAACAGCCCATTGATGGGATCTGATCTTCTGGTCCCTTTCCTGTCTCCACTACCTGCTTCATAGCTTCAAACAGGTCTCTTTTCACATCTAATGGGGCTGCTTCTTTACGGCTTGCATCAAGGCGGCCTCTGTATTGTAAGCCTGAATTTTTATCAAAACCGAAAAAATCTGGTGTGCAAACCGCATCATAGGTTTTTGCAATCTGCTGGGTTTCATCCTGAAGGTACGGGAATGTAAATCCGTGATCCTTGGCAAACTGAACCATATTTTCAAAACTGTCTTCTTCATATTCATTGGCATCATTCGCGCAAATGGCGACAACCCCTACACCCATTCCTTGCAACTCTTTCACATCTCGTACTATACGATCAATGATTGATTTTACATAGGGGCAATGATTGCAGATAAACATGACCAACGTTGCGGTTTCACCTTTGATGTCAGACAGAGCATAGTCCTTACCGTCTGTACCTTTTAGAGTAAAGTCTGGCGCAGGCCAGTTAAAATCGCATATGGGAGTTTCTACAGCCATTTTGTTCTCTCTTTATTAGTGGCGCCTTCAGGTTGCCCACAAGCAACCGGCGCGTTAGTGGCGCCTTCAGGTTGCCCACAAGCAACCGGCGCGTTAGTGGAGCCTTCAGGTTGCCTACCAAGAAACCTGTGCAAGCATCTACTCAAAGCTACAGTTTTCTATTTATCAAACCAGTTCCGATCCCGGGTAAAAAGTATTTATTCTTTGCTAACAGGTCCACCGGCTTTGATCCATTCTGAAAAGCCGCCTTTGATATGGGAAACAGGTTTTAGGCCCATATCACTGGCGGTTTTGGTAGCTAAAGCTGAGCGCCAGCCTGAAGCACAATGAAAGATAAAATGTTTATCTTCAGCAAACAGCGGTTTATGATAGGGACTATCAGGATCAATCCAAAATTCTAACATGCCACGCGGAACATGAATGGCCCCTGCTATGAACCCTTCTCTTTGGCGCTCTCTTACATCTCTTATATCTACTATAACAGTTGACTGATCATCAATGAGACTGATTGCCTCATTTGGCTCGACCTCATTAATTTGGCCTCTTGCCTCTGCCACCATGTCTTTAATGTGTTTTGTGATGTTTTGTGACATTTTTTATCCCTTCATTGTTAAATTGAAGAGTACATATAAACATTCACATTGTGAAATATGTTTTGTGTAAGATGTTTGTAAGGATAGTTCGCGAACTCTTAAATCGAAGCTACTTTTGTGATCGAGCCCACGGTATCACAAAGAATGTCAGACATATCGTTTTCTGACATTGCATCTTCCAGATGTCCAAACTGACCAGTGGCCATTAAGTTTTCTGCTTTTCTGCGCATATCACTAAGAGCTGAACGCATAAGGCCCGTTCCCAATGAAATGGCTGTAATGCCTGCATCTCTATAATCGACAAGCAACGGGGCATTGCCATGGCTTACCGTAATCATTACCGGGCCATCAATCTGTGATTTTAATTGACGAACAACATCGATATTTTGAATACCTGGTACATGAACAATATCAGCACCAGCATTTAGAAATGTATTGGCTCTTTTAACGGCTTCATCAAATGGGTTTGCAACCAATGCTCCCATATGAGCTGCATCTGTTCTGGCAACTAGAACCAGATCTTTTTTCAGCTCCATAGCGGCCATCCGAGCGCTTTTTATACGATTGGCAACTTCCATAACGCCTAGCATTTGGTGCATGCCATCACGCCCTCCATCACCCAGGATAACGCCTTTGCCACCTATTGTCAGCGCTGCCATCACGCCACGTTTGATATATTGGTTTGAGCGATCAAAACACCCCTCAAGGTCGGCTAAAACTGGTTTTTGACAATCTCTTATGATACGCCCAGCTACGACCAAAAGCTCTTCAAGCCCTACTCGTTCACCTGGACGGTAGCCTTGCGCCCATGCATAAGCTGCAGCTGAGGTTGTGAGAGTTGGAAACCCGGCTTCGACAAGAATTCGAGCGGATGCAACATCCCAAACTTCAGGGATAATCAAAGGGGCATCTGATTGCCAATCACAACCTAGTCTTGTTGCGAGCTCACATCCTTTAATCACTGCTTTATCCTAATCTTAAAATTCTAGCTTTAAGCCTGACTTTTTAAGTAAGCCTGACTTTAGAAAATAAGCTTGTCACAGCTGACAAGCATTCTTCCTCTCCATGACAATCGATGATGTCGTTCTTTAATCTTATACGGCTATTTTTCTTGATTCGTATCAAACTGCAAATGATTTGAACAATTTATCCCTTAGTTGGTTGCTCATTGTTGCTCAAATATTGCTTTTGAGAATTCTCATCTTTGAAAAGCTATATTTTAAACAGGTGTTTAGCCATTTAAACTCTCAGATAACTTGACAGTTCTCATTCTTGCCCCATCTCAATGATATGGGTTAATGATCAGATGATGAAGAATAAAGATAAAACTTAGTTGCTCTCCTTAGCAGATCAACTAGGGTCTGGACCGAAACGGAAAAGACATTAGACTAAGCTTATATGCGGACTATGCTGATATGCGGACTTTACTGACATATGGATTTTTTCCAATTTTCGTTTCTAGCACTGTTTGATAATGAGGGATTAAATCAAAGAATGAGTGAACGCAAATTTTCTATATTGGAACTAATCCTTCCGAGTGAAGCAATCTCAACTGTGATCATGCCAAGTGTGATTGTACTCAGCCTAACTTTTGGTTTCTCAACTTCGTCTTTTGCAGTTGATCAGAATGGCTTGACAGCAGAGGGCCAAAAACAAACTGAAGCCCCTCTTATTAAACGTGCGCTTAATGGAAAAGAAGACAAAGAAGCAAAACGTTTATTTCAAGCTATTTCAAAACTTCTCTCTAAGACAGCTACGCAGCGACACGCAGCAAACAAGCTCCCCTCTGAAAGTGACTTTCTTGTTTCCCCGTTATGGAGTGAGACCAAAGAAAGCCGCATGAAAGACGTGCAAGACTTGCTCAATGCTGCCCTTGATGTTGTCACGGACGTTCCTTTAGTGACTATCCAAAAACGAATTGACGCTGCCAATGCGCGTATTAATACAATTGAAAATCAGATTACGGCACTTAGAGAGCGCCGCCTTTCCGCTCCATCTGACGCTTTGCTACCAGGTATATTAAGCGACACCGTTGCCTCTATTGATGAAGAAATTGTGGACCTCAACAAGAGAATTTCTGAGAATAAAAAAGAAATCAGCAAAGCCAAGTTAGAAATTCAATCAGCTTTATATGCTTCAGGTATTGAGGTGACTGGAGATCAACTTGAACTTCTTTTGGGTTCTGTTCTTGGTGGTGACCTGATTAAAATGGTGGCAGCTTTTGAAGCATCGCGAAAAATTGACGAACGATTAGCCGAATTGATGACTGAAGCTGGGGGAGAAATAAAAACCTCTCGGCGGTATTTTGCTATGCATGCTGCACTTTTTGCTATGTTGGTTCATGCGCAAAACCATGTCATTGAAAAAATTGATACTGTTTACATGAAACGCATGGCAGCCGTTTTAAAAGACATTAGACGAGCTCGTGCTGAAACTCGTAAATTGCTGCGTGGTCGCAATAGAGATGATCAGGTGCGCGTTTTAAATGCGAATTTAAAAGCACAAGCCTTTTCAGAGCGTGTTGCGATTTTCTATCGTGATTATTTAAAAACCCAACGCTCACAACTTGTTCGAGCTCGCGCACGCAGCAAACGAGACCTTAGAATTGCTGATAACACTTACTCAACTGTTGAGGCGAGTTTTCAGCTTCGTGCTTTAATTGATGATGCTAAATCTTCGTTTAAGGCTCTTCAAATGCTTGAAGCTCCTGGATTTGATCAAGTTTTTAAGAACAAAGAATTACGCGAAGAATTTGAGAATATTACTGAAAAGCTAGCTCCTCCGAGCAGTTAAAATTTTTTAGATATCTCTCTCGGCTATTATTTATTAAGACGCTTCAGCGTTTATGTCCTATGGGGACTTGTCATTTTCTTTTAAAACTCACGCCAATTAACACTTAATCTCATTTTATACAAAATTTTCCTTTTCCTTCAGGGCCTTCTCTGATTACCTTTGTTTTAAAGCAATCTGTTAGAGGGAAAGATTGATGGATCACTGGTTAGTTGTTTTATTTTTTGCTGCTTTTGTTGGCTATTTTTTTGGATCGATACCTTTTGGTCTTATTATTACTAAACTCGCCGGTATGGGAGATGTTCGTGATATTGGTTCAGGAAATATTGGTGCGACCAATGTTTTACGAACCGGTAAAAAACCTTTGGCGGTTCTCACTTTATTAGCAGACATTTTAAAAGGTTTTATTCCAACTCTTCTTATCTCCAGTTATTTTGGTTTGATTCCTTTTGGGATCATTACAGGCTTCATGGCTTTAATCGGCCATATGTTTCCCATTTGGCTTAAATTTAAAGGTGGCAAAGGTGTTGCAACTTATATTGGCGTTGCATTTGGCTTTTTTTGGCCTTCCGGTGTTTGTTTTATTATCTCATGGTTGCTAATGGCTGTTATCTTTCGTTATTCCTCCCTCTCAGCTCTGGTTGCTTGCCTTCTTACCCCACTTCTCACATTTTTAATGACCGAGGAAATTATTGCGACTACGCTTTTTGTTATGTCTATTTTGGTTCTTATCCGTCATCGTAGTAACATTGAACGGTTGATTGCAGGTGAGGAAGATAAAATTGGTCAAAAACAAACAAGCTGATTTGTTCCAATCGACGGCCCCTTTAAGTGTACAAACTTTAAGTGATCAGCAGCGCGTTGATTGGTTACGGCTCATTCGATCTCCAAATATTGGCCCGATAACTTTTCGGGATTTAATCAACCAGTTTGGCAGTG
>JAJFHW010000328.1 GCA_021775385.1 Hyphomicrobiales bacterium
TTGGGAAGCCGCCTGGGATCATTCCGGCGAAGAGCCAGCCTGCTACGACAGCGCCTAAAATACCCACGATGATGTTTCCTAATGCTCCAAAACCACCACCACGCATGATTTGTCCTGCAAGCCAGCCGGCCACAGCACCTATTGCCAAAAATATTATTAAACTAACTGGATCAAAAGCCATTTTAACTCCCCTTTGCAATTATTTCTATCCGAATAAGACATAATATTCACATAAGAAACTACAAGAGACTGAGGCCATAACTCATTAATTTAAAACAATTCTTTTTGTTCATCTCGTTCAAATAAAGTATAAAAAAACCTCACCTTCCTGAATAGGAAAGTGAGGTTTTGTTTTACTTTAAGGCTTTTGTTTAAGCTGCTTTTGAAGCGTTACCTTCTTCGGTCACATTATCAATAAAATCATTGATTTCATGTGTGATCGCAGTGATGGTTTCGACCAATTGTTCTGATGCCTGATTGACTGTATCAACTTCACATGAAGTGACATTCAGCTTGTCATTGACGTCAGTTACATTTTCGGCGGCTCCGTTTGTGCCTTTCGATGCCAAGACCAAAGATTGAGCGATTTCTTTTGTTGCGCAATCTTGCTCTTCGACCGAGTGAGAAATGGCCGTTGAGAGAGCTTGAATTTCAACAACACATTCAGCAATGTTTCTAACTGAGCTCACGGACTTTTCAGTTGAAGATTGAATTTCCTGAATTTGCACTGTTATTTTCTCGGTTGCACTGGCTGTTTGATTGGCCAATGTTTTCACTTCGGCGGCAACCACAGCAAACCCACTACCAGCTTCACCAGCTCTAGCTGCTTCAATTGTTGCATTAAGCGCAAGCAAGTTTGTTTGCTCTGCAATTTGCTGAATAAGCTCTGTGATTGTTCCAATTTCTTGAACGGCCACAAGTAATGAGCTTACTTCACGTTCTGTGTCATTTGCCGTTGCTGAGGCGACATTGACCAGCTCTGTAGATTGCATGGTTTGATCTGCAATCCCTTGTACTGAGGCTGACAATTCTTCTGTAGCAGAGGCAACTGTTTGCACATTCTGAGACGCTTCGTTTGACATTTCACCGGCAGTTGTTGCACCCGATGCTGTCTCTACAACAAGGGATGACATACGCTCGGCTGCTTGCTTCATATTCTCTGAATGTGAACTTGCGTTCGAGATTGATGACGCAATGTTGCTTTTGAAATTCTCAATGAGTTTTTCCAAAGCTTGTTGACGCATGCGGTCACGCTCTTGAGCTTGATTTGCTTTCTCTTCCAGAGAATTCCGCTCAATCATGTTTTGCAAGAAGACCTTCATTGCTCTGGAGATGTCACCGATTACATCCTGGCGCTCATTATATTGGATTTTAATGCTCGTATCGCCATTTGCCAAATTTGTGATGGTTTCACTTTGAGTGTTGAGCATTTTGGAGATAGCGCGCATCTGGACATATGTAACTAAGAAGGTAGCTAGAACAGCGGCGGCGGCAATGGCAAATAAGATATACATATCCTTTGTGAGTGCCTGCACCTCTTTATCAGCTATTTTCTCAGCGTTATGCACAAAATGCTCGGATAATTTCTTTATGATGTCTAACCGTTTTGTTGCATTTTCAAACCAAGCTGAGGCTTCCAGGCCTTTCATATCTTGACTGATAGGAAGTCTTGTTAAAACTTCACGCCATGTGGCGACATTATCGATAGATTGACCTTTGAAATTTTTATTGAAATATTCCATCTGTTCAGTTGTTGCTATTTTTTTAAATTCTGACTTATACGCTCGCTCTGCGCCAAGTTGTTTTGAATATTTTAGGAAAGTTTCGTACTTAAACTCTCCGTCCTGAACTTGTTTTATCAAAGAGTAACCCATGGCACGTTCTTTACCAGAAGCTTCCGTCATCTGTACAATAGAGAAAAATGGTAGCAATTCCGTTGTAATCGCTGGAGTGGGGCTGGCTTCAATTGCAATAACGAGCAAGTGAATGAGGTGCTTGATCTCCTCACTGTATTTAGCCACTACCTTTGCCGAATTGAAACTTTTTTCATCAATATTTTTACGGATCCCATCAACCTCGTGGATGGCTTTAAAAATTTTTCCCAGCTCTTCAAGTAAATGCTTATCGTGGAGATTTAACACTTTATAATGCTTATCAAAAATTTCTATGGCTTTGTCAGTATTAACTCGTTGAGCATTCACTCTTTCCTGATAACTTTGAACATAGTTAGAGTTGACCAAAGCTACAGATTTGCCTCGCTCTTTTTGTAGTTGATAAATAATATTGCCGCTATCCTCAACAAGCTTTGTTAGAGGTAGCATTTCAGCATTGTATTTTCGTTGAATATATTTGCCATACAGCGTGTTACTCACGAAAAAAACAACAGCGAGCATAGGCACTACGATCAACATTGCTATTTGCGCACGAATTGTCTTCAACATTAATCGTACTCCTTGGTATTATTTTATATAATCTTTTCAGTATGATTTTTTTCTAATTTTGTTGAATAGAAATTGGAATCATCTCAGGGGAGTATAGGGGGCTAAATATGTTTAATGTTTTAACAAACATCTGCCTGCGTGTTAATGTTTCAATAAAACATCAGTTTAGAGAAGACAATTCAGTCTAAATCTCAAACATTTCACAATCATAGGTTGATACTAGCGCCAGCACGCCAAAATGCTTAGCACTAAAGTGCTGAATTTGCAGTTTGCAAAAACTATGAAAAAAAATTAATGATTTCATATGCAAAACAAATGAAGCTGTGTTGCCGCCACCTCGAATCACTTTTTCAGTTAAAACAACGCTTAATTGAATAAAGCCAACCGATTACGAGGCATTTTTATTGTGATTTTTGGGGTTACTTAAAGAATAAGATAATGAAAAATGGTGGAGCCAGACGGGATCGAACCGACGACCTCTTGCATGCCATGCAAGCGCTCTCCCAACTGAGCTATGGCCCCTTTTTTGACGGGGCTTCAGATGCCCACTAGGCATCCGCCCCTGATATGACGGCAGTCATTGTGTCTAAGCAACTGGGATGACATCCGCGCTATTATATATTATACGGCGACATTCGTTTTATCACTTTGGATTACGAATAGAGCTGTTCTTGAGACTAGTGATAATACACAATTCGTCTCTAAGATTGTGTTTTCAGGCTTTGGGAGCCTTAAAACATTGTCAGTTATTAGGGGCTTGGATTGGAAAATGCAAGCCCCTAAATTTTGATATTAACTTTCGTCGTCT
>JAJFHW010000329.1 GCA_021775385.1 Hyphomicrobiales bacterium
AAGGTAGGCGCACCTTTAAAATCTTCAATCGTCAGCCCAAAAGCTGGAATAAGCCAAAGAGAAACGCCTCCTCCTAAGAAAAGAAGCAGCAGCGAGCCTAAAATAAAAATTTTGCGCGAAATCCGGCCATCAAATTCCCAAAAAAGCTGAGACATGGTCATATGGAAAGCCCCTGATGAGTAAAGTCTAAAGTGAGTAAAATCTAAAGTGTATAAAAATAGGAGTAAGCAATGAGTGAGGATACACTTATCAAGCCTATCCTCACCCAATTATCTTAGCTGCGCAACAATTCATTGATAGAAGTTTTAGAACGTGTTCTCTCATCAACGCGTTTCACAATCACAGCGCAATAAAGGTTAGGGCCAGGCTCACCTGAAGGCAATGGCTTACCTGGCATCGTGCCAGATACCACAACAGAGTAAGGCGGCACTTCACCATAGAAAACGTCACCAGTAGCACGATCAACAATTTTAGTTGAAGCACCAATGTAAACACCCATGGAAAGCACAGAACCTTCACGAACAATCACACCCTCAGCAACTTCGGCACGCGCGCCAATAAAGCAGTTATCTTCAATGATTACCGGGCCAGCTTGCAATGGCTCAAGTACGCCGCCAATACCTGCACCGCCAGATAGGTGAACATTCTTACCAATTTGCGCACATGAACCAACAGTTGCCCATGTATCAATCATCGCACCAGAGGCAACGTGAGCACCAAGATTAAGAAAAGAAGGCATAAGAACCACACCAGGTGCCACATAGGCAGATTTACGAACAATACAATTTGGCACAGCTCTAAACCCGGCTTTGCTAAATTCATCAGCGCCCCAGCCTTTGAACTTGCTATCAACCTTGTCCCACCAAGTCGAGCCATCAGGCCCACCAGAAATAACAGACATATCATTTAGGCGGAAAGAAAGGAGCACAGCCTTCTTCAACCACTGGTGAACAGTCCAGTTGCCATCTTCTGATGGAGATGCAACCCGGCATTCACCGCTATCAAGAAGATTAAGCGCAGTATCCACTGCGTCACGAATTTCACCGGTGGTTTGGCTGTTGACCTCATCACGATTATCAAAAGCGCTATTAATTGTAGCTTCTAAACTTGCATGGCTCATAGTGTTGCTCTCTTAAAGTTTTCAATTATTAATTTTTGATAGACCATATTCAACATGTCACTCAAGTCAATAGGGCAAAAAATAACCTTTGTTAATGAATATCAATTTACCCTATAAGAATAGCCTAGAAGAATAGAATGATAACCAAACAGACGAATTTGATGTGGAGAGCGATTTGAGTAAGAAAACAAAAAACGATTCCAAACCTGGAAAATCAATAAAAGACATTAAAAAACCCACTCAAACACCCCATCATTCACGCAGAATAGGCCAGTTTAGATCTTCAAAAGAAGACATGAAGCTGGTCAAACAAGTACCAGAAACACCGCAAACAACATCAAAAGCCTATAGTCTGGCCTTTGATGACCGCGAATTTATGACAAGGGAAGAGCTGCGGCCTGTACGGCTACAGTTAGAATTATTAAAACCAGAAATGCTTATGCAAGAAGCTGGTATAGAATCGACCGTGGTATTATTTGGCGGTGCCCGTATTCCAGCCCCTGGTGAAGAACCTGGGGGTAAAAATAAGAAGCAAAATGAAAATCTAAGCAAATACGCAAAATTTTATCAGGTCGCTCACGATTTTGCTGTGCTTTGCTCAAATGAATCAGCCAAAACAGATCATTCTGAATTTGTCGTTTGCTCTGGCGGGGGCCCAGGTGTGATGGAAGCAGCCAACAAAGGCGCATCAGAAGTAGGCGCCCCCTCGATCGGCCTCAATATCGTACTCCCTCATGAGCAAGCGCCAAATATCTATGTAACACCTGAGTTGAGCTTTCAGTTTCACTACTTTGCCGTAAGAAAAATGCATTTCCTCATGCGCGCAAAAGCCATCACAGCTTTCCCTGGCGGGTTTGGCACAATGGATGAGTTATTCGAAACTCTAACCCTCATTCAAACCAAACGAGTTGCCCCAATGCCAGTTATTTTATTCGCTGAAGAATTTTGGCGCAGCATTATTAATTTTGAAGCCTTAGCAGATGCTGGCACAATCAGTCCTGAAGATTTGGATTTGTTTAAATTTGCCGAAACAGCTGAAGAAGGCTGGGATATTATCGCAGACTGGTGGAAGTTAAAATGAACCTAACTGATATGACAACAACCGAGATTGTAATCACAGTGTTACAATGGGGCATCCCTCTTATTCTAGCGATCACCCTGCATGAGGCGGGGCACGCTTATGCAGCCAAAAAATTAGGCGACCCGACAGCAGATAATGAAGGAAGAGTCAGTTTAAATCCGGTCAAACATATAGACCCAATTGGAACCATCCTCATACCAGCTCTACTGTTTATCATGAAAGCACCGTTCCTTTTTGGCTATGCAAAACCTGTCCCTGTCTCTTACAACAGGTTAAATACACTCCCTCGAGATATAGCCTTAGTCGCTTTTGCAGGCCCTCTTGCCAATGGTATCTTAATCGTGCTTTCCGCTTTGGCATTTAATTTTGTGCCAATTATCCCAGATGCAGCGCAAGAACCATTTGCAAAAATGTTAGCCATATCTATAGGCGTTAATACAGTTCTTGGCTGTTTTAACCTCATTCCTTTACCACCGTTGGATGGCTCAAAAATATTAATGGTCATAGCCCCCAAGCCAATTGGTAAAGTGATCTATGAACTAGAACGATATGGCATGTTTCTAATTATTGGGATTTTGTTATTAATGCCCTATATCTCTCAATTGCTCGGCTATAACCCTCTTGCAGTATTCTTCGCCTCAGCGATTGATACGGTTCTGCATGTGGTCGAACCTTTGATGAAACTTCACTGCATTTCCATCCGGTCAGAAGCCTGCGGAAATTTATTGCAGTAGGGTGAAGATAAAAGGTAAGTGCAATAGTTAAAAAATTTCTGAATACATGATGCTGATGAAGGAGCATAACCGATTTAGGTTATGCGACATGGCAGCTAGTCTGCCCGGCGCAAGCGCCGCCCCTCGGAGGCCCAAGTGCCATAAGCATTTGGTATAGCCGTGAGAGAAAAATAGGAATAGTTTATGTTTAAAAAGAAAACAGATGTTGAACTCGCGGATATCCTAGCTGAGCTCGTTAAGGAAATATCTCAAAAAATAGATTTTGATCTGAGCATCAAACTATGGGATGGCAGAGTTCTGCCGCTTGGGCCAAATGTAACAAGTGATCTAAAATTAATCATAGCGCATCCAGGGGTGATCGCTTCGCTTTTAAAAGGGCCAAGTTTAGATAAGATCATTCGCCACTACATACATAAAAATCTAGATTTTGAAGGTGGCACTTTATTCGATATTGGCGAGCAAATTGTCTTCAATAAATCTCGCAAGCGAATTAAAGAAATTAGCAAAGGCACGTTCTTAAAAAAACTAGCCCCGTTCTTACTTGTTCCTTCTTTAAAACCAGAAGATAGCAGAGCTTACGATGGCGATGAATCAGGCAGTACCACAGAAAAGAAAGACGCTAAAAAATTCATCGAATTTCACTATGACGTCTCTAATGATTTCTACAAACTCTTCCTGGATGAGCGCATGATCTATACCTGCGCATATTTCAGTGATTGGGATAACAGTTTAGATCAAGCTCAATTCGATAAGCTTGATATGATTTGTAAAAAACTCCGCCTAAAAGAAGGTGAGACAATGCTAGACATTGGTTGCGGTTGGGGCGGTTTGCTCATTCACGCAGCAGAGCAGTATGGGGTAAAAGGTCATGGTGTAACCCTAGCCACAGAGCAATATGAATACGCAAAAAAAGCGATTAAAGAAAAAGGCTTAGAAGACAAAATCACGATTGAATTAAAAGATTATCGTGACCTGGAAGGCCAGTTTGATAAAATCTCATCCATAGGCATGTATGAAGCCATCGGCATAGC
>JAJFHW010000330.1 GCA_021775385.1 Hyphomicrobiales bacterium
ACTGGCTGTCTATTTTGAAATCGAAAAAAGCATAGAAGACATTTATCACTGTATTTAGCTTTGAACAATTAGGTTATTGATGTGCTAAGAAGCCTCATGGAAGATTAGATGTTGAGTTATGCTCATAATGGATTAATGTTATTTAGAGCGGATTTGTTAAAGAAAAAACGTCTGATCTCGACCCACAAAGCGGATGTTAGAGTGGCATAAGTAATTTTAAATAGAAGACCTAAAGACAAGGATTTTTAATGAAAGACTGGTTTCCGCTCACAAGCTATGACTTTTACAGCTATCTTGCTTGTGGCATGGTGTTTCTTTTTGGATTAGATTACTGGTACTCAGGGGGAACTTATCTATTACACGAATGGACAGTTTTTCAGGGCGCTTTAGCTGTAGGATTGGCATATATATCTGGACAAATAATTGCGATACCTGCCTCCATTCTCCTTGAGCATTGGTTGATCCGAAGTATTTTACGCGCTCCCGCAATATTGCTGCTCTCAAGCGAACAAAATAAACTTGAAAAATTTATTGAGAAATTCTTAACCGGACGCCATTACTCGCCCTTACCAAAAAATGTCATAAGCAGAATATACATGAGGGCTGAGGAAGAAACTGGACTTACATACGTTGATTTAAAAGCAGATATTCAGGAGGTTTTTGCTCCAGCTTTGGTAAATGCCAGAAAAAATTCAGAAACCCGTGACAGGATAGATTTTTTTCGTAACCAATATAGTTTTAGCCGCAATATATCTTTTAGTGGACTTCTCGTCTTCTTCTTAATGCTCGATTGTTTCTTGCGCATGGGACGTGTTGATGCCTTTGGGGTGATGCTCTTTGCTCTTCTGATGAGTTTCGGAATGCTGATTAGATTTATAAAATTTTACAGCTGTTGTGCCGCAGAGGTTTTGCGCAGTTATGCAAAACAAAAGGGGGAAGATGCCTGACGCAATCCATTCTAGATTGATAACTAAAGACATTGGTGATGATTGGACTGTCAATGATCATCTTAAAGTTTGCATTCTTAAACTTGGTTGTCCTTCTGAAGATGAGTGGAAAAACGACCTCAGCCGTACCGGCAATCTTGCTATCGTTACAAGTTTGCTTCAACCACTAGAAGAATTACCACAAAGTATACTAGCTCAAGAATTTCCAAATAGTCCTTCGTTGGTATTGGCTCCTGAACTGGCTTTTGGATCATCTGATTTTGAGTCTTTGGATGCGCTGATAAAACAGTATGATCAGAATCTGATATTTGTTTGCGGTTTTGGACTCACTAATGGAAGCAATTTAGTCAATTTGGCGAACCGCATAGATGTCGAAGGAATTTGGCATACCCCTCCAAATATTAATAAAAAATATAACGGTGGTTGGGCATGGGTAAAAGACGGAAATACTACACGTTGTTATGTTTTTCTTAAAAATTATTTTGAGCAAACGTCCGAGATCACGGTCCCAAATTTAGTAGAAGGTGAATGTAGTCTTCGTCTTGAAGGTAGTAATTTGGTGATTTTTCCTCTGATATGTGCAGATCTAATTTCAACGGTGAGTAATAGCCCGTCCAAGAGAATTGTAGAATCCCTTGTTGGAAGCAGTTCCTCAAATAAAAAAGTGTTGGTGACCGGATCATTATTAAATGAGAAGTCGGAAAGCGGTCACTGGAAGGCTGCTATAGGTGATTTACTAGGGCTGTCCAAGACCTCGAATGCAAGGCTGTTGTTAAGTAACTGTGTGAACCCTTCTCCTGTGCAGGATGAAAATACAGACAAGTGGCGGTGTTTATCTGGCGCATATCAGCATAGGGAGGGGTGTAAGCCTCCCAGCAATCCTCTGCCCAATATACGCTATGTAGATGATACAAAGTTTTCTGGTTTTGTTCTGCGTAATCCAGAAATTGGAGCCGCCTTTGGAAAATTGCAATGGACGAATAATTCATCTCAAGGATTACACGCTTTTTCAGAGTGTTCTCAACATATATGGCAATAGCGCATCGTAAAAGTGAGCTTACCTTTAGGCGATACGCGGACGCTTAGTCCGTCTCTATCGACTTTTTCACTTGTCGTTGATCTGGTTTTTTTATGATTAGATTTAAGCCACGTATCTGTCACAGCCATATTGCCGTCCATATGCCCAAAAGGGCATTTTAATAATGTCGAAGATCATTATTATAGTGAAAATTTGTACAAGATTTGTACAAATTTTTCGTGGCTCGGCATGACTCCGATAGGAAGAAGGAGTCTAAGCGACACCCTGAGACAAGATATAACTTGCTGTTATTTATGTATTTCTAGAGAGGGCATGACTTGGAATGACTCGGACTGACTTTGGCGCTGTTATCAATACGGGCAATAATAGAAAAATTTCTTATGTGTTGCATTAACAAGTAGGTAGTCAGTAAAAGTAATGTTGCGAATGAAATGAGAACTGGGAGAGGTCAGCTTTTGTAGTTGCAACAAGATAAATATTTCATATTAGCCGCATTAAACGCTATACACAAAAAAGTTGAGCCTATCAGTGCTCAACTTTCAATTTAACGGAAATACGACTTGCTTTTTATCCTTGAATATAAATCCGACACCCCCAGAAAACCAATACCTTATGCCATTATTTCAGCATCAGTACATTCCGGTAGGCTGCAATCTAACGAATTTTGGACAAATAAGCATCTAATGCGGCTTGATCAAGATGATAATGACATATCTCCGGACCATCTTTAAATGCCAATAGCACCGGGATATGTTCACCATAGCGGGATACCAACTGAGGGTCATCGTCGATATCAATTACTTCAAATTTAAACGCACTTTGTTTTTGCCTTAACTGCAGCGCATGAATCATGTCCTGACAAAGATGACATTCTTCGCGACTATAAACAACTAATATTGACTGAGGTTTCTTAGTATTTATCATCGCGTCAATCGTTACTATCATCAAGTTTCATTGTTATAAATGTTGTCAGTTCATTACGCATGATTAGTAACGCTATAT